>JABWAJ010000473.1 GCA_013361075.1 Saprospiraceae bacterium
CCGAGGAGTGGCAAGTCGAAAGCGAGATCTTCAGCGTGACGAGCTACTCCGAACTCGAACGCGCCGCGCGCGGCGCGGCTCGCCACAACCGCCTGCACCCCAGGGAAGCACGCCAGACCAGCCACGTGCAGGACTGCCTCGCCGGTTCGATTCCGATTGTCGCCGCCAGCGACTATCTCGCCGCGCACGCGCAGCGAATTGCCCCATTTCTCGATGCCCCCTTCACCGCTTTGGGTACTGATGGCTTTGGGCGCAGCGACACGCGCGCGGCACTACGGCGGTATTTCGAAGTCGATCGCCAACATATCGCCGTGGCGGCGCTCGACGCGCTGGCGCAGCAGGACGAACGGCTGCGGCCGCGGGTGGCGCTGGCCTTGCAGCGCTACGCCATCGACCCCGATGCGCCCGCGCCGTGGGACGCTTGAAACCGCTCGCGCTTTCGCGCAAGGCTTTCCGGTTGTCGCCGCGCGCGGTAGACTTTCTCGCGTGTCGAGCCCCTCCGCCCAAGAACCCCAACGCAGTACCGCTGCCACCGTGGCTTGGTGGCTACGAGTCGATCCCCGCTTTGGTGTCTATGTCTTCGCCGGGCTCGTGATACTGACTGCCTGGGCGATCGTGGCCTGGCGTATCAGTGCCGAACAAAGCCTCGAGCGCGACCGGCTGCGCAAGGAATCGGCCAATCTCGTCAGTGCCTACGAAGAGCAGGTGCTGCGGTCCATTCAGGCGATCGACCAGACCATGCTCCTGCTCAAGAGCGAGTATGAGCAGCGCGGCGGCGCACTGGATTTCACCCGCTATTTTAAAAACACCCTGAAAGGTGTCAACGTGGCTTTTGGATTGGAACACAGGATAGACCGCTATGAAATTTTCGCCGGGGAAGAAGGCTCCTGGCAAACCTACGGCCCGGTTATTTTTGCAGTAGAAGACGGTGATACCATTTATCGCCCGGGCGGTGCCCAGGGATTCCCGGGGTTTAGTCCGGCCAATGAGGTCAACGAATCCCGTACCAACCTGGGGGCCTATGTAGACACGGAATTCGATCTGAGCGATCGCTTTATGGTTGGAGCAGCAGTTCGATTTGAAGAATACAGCGATTTCGGCAGTACGTTCAACGGCAAAATTGCCGCACGTTTGCAGGTTGCCAGCGGCCTGGCATTGCGGGCCTCAGCAAGCACAGGATTCCGGGCACCTTCTTTAGCACAGATCCATTTTAATTCCATCTTTACAGATTTCGTATCCGGAGTTGCTGTGGATAAATTTCTGGCGCGCAACAACAGCCCCATTACCCGCCAGCTTGGGATACCGGAACTCAAGCAGGAACGTTCAGTGAATGCCAGCGCCGGCCTTACCTTCAACTCAGGCGCCTTGTCACTAACGATTGACGGTTATTATGTAAAAGTTCAGGACCGTATTGTATTGACTGGTGATTTTTCCGCTGACGACCCGGATATTGGCCAGGAACTTCAAGCGATCAATGTGGGTAGCGCCCGCTTTTTTACCAACGCAGTGAATACCAGCACAACCGGCGCTGATATCATCCTGGCTTATGCAACGCGTTTGGGCAATGGACATCGCCTTTCCGCGACCCTGGCAGCTAATGTCAATGACATGAAAATTGATAAAGTTAATACAAGCGACAAGCTAAAAGGTAAGGAAGACATTTATTTCAGCAACCGCGAACGTTTGTTTTTGCTGGCATCCGCGCCAAATACCAAAGGCAACCTCGCACTCGAATACAAAACCAATCGCTTAGGCATCAATGCACGGCTGACGTATTTTGATAAAATTACGCTGGAAGATTACGTAGGTGCACTGGATGTGTACAAAGCTGCTACAACTCTTGATTTGAGCCTTTCACTCGAATTGTCGCGCAACATCCGACTTACGGTTGGCGGAGCCAATATCCTGGATGCTTATCCTACCCGGCAAGATGTGGAAACGGAGAGCGGCGGCTTGTGGGATTCAGTGCAAATGGGTTTTAACGGGGCATTTTACTTTACCCGCATTGGGTTTAAGTTTTAAAAATCAATGGTGTGTTGAGGAGGGTGTTTCTAAAATGGCTTCAGAAACGCCCTCCTCACAGCCCCTTATTTAATTCCGGGCAACATTAGTGCATGGAGTGGATGGAAATCTGGTTGCCTTCAGTGTCGGTAAAAATGGCAAAATAACCAAGGTCTTCGCTAATGAGCATTTTCGGCAGTACAATTGCTCCGCCAGCGCTTTCAACCCTGTTGAGTACCTGATTCAGATCCGACCCTCCATTCAGGTAGACTTTGGTTCCCTTATTGCTGGGTTCGTAACCTTCTCCGAAACAAATAGCACCACCAACACCCCCGGCATTCTGGTCGTATGGCAGCATACCCATGGTTACCGGCCCCATTTCCATTTCTGGCATTTCGTAAGCATAAATGGCACTGTAAAATTGCCGGGCGCGTTTGAAATCAGTTACAGGAATTTCAAACCAGTTGATTGCATTCGTGTTCAATTCCATAATCATACTTGTTTTGACGGGTGGATAATTAGGTGAATTAAAAGATCAATCAAATAAATAGATTTACTTGATTATCAGTTTTTTAACAAAGAGATGCGCAGGATTTGCTTACGAGGAGGTAAAGATAGGTTAAAAAAATAAACAAAAAATAGTTTTATTTATTTTTTTAAACATTTTTTTTAAAACAAACAAAAAGCCTTTCTTTTCAACCTCCCCTACCAGTTCCCCTAATTTCTGCTTACCTTTGCGCGCTGTTAGCCCTGATACAGAATCATTTCTGTCAACAATAGGGCAAAAAATCTATTTTATGGGGAGTATTATTGCAATTGTTGGCCGCCCGAATGTGGGAAAATCAACCCTTTTTAACCGCCTGATCGGCATGCCAAAAGCTATTGTGGACAATATAAGCGGGGTGACGAGAGATCGCCAGTACGGCGTTTGTACCTGGAACGGAAAAACTTTTACAGTGGTGGATACCGGCGGTTTTGTCCGTGATTCGGAAGATGTATTCGAAGCAGCAATCCGTTCTCAGGTCAAATTAGCCATAGAAGAGGCAGCAATTATTGTTTTTATGGTAGATGTCACTACCGGAATTACCGACCTCGATGAACAGGTTGCTGATTTGTTGCGCCGTTCCAAAAAACCGGTTTTACTGGCCGTTAACAAAGTTGACAATGGAGATCGGATGCTGGAAGCCAACGAATTCTGGGGACTGGGCATCGAAGAAACATTTTTCATTGCTTCAGTTTCCGGAAGCGGAACCGGCGAATTATTAGATGCCATCACCAGTCGTGTTGAAGACGATGAACAAGTAGAAGTATCTGAAATTCCCAGAATCGCCATTGTCGGTCAGCCCAATGTTGGCAAGTCGTCGCTCACCAATGCCCTATTGGGAGAAGAACGCAATATTGTGACGGAAGTAGCCGGTACTACCCGCGACTCCATCCATACCAAGTACACCAAATATGGAAAGGAATTTATTCTGGTAGACACCGCAGGCATAAGGAAAAAAGCCAAAGTGCACGAAGACCTCGAGTTTTATTCAGTCATGCGGGCCGTAAGAGCCATTGAAGAAGCTGATGTTTGCTTGTTGATGATCGACGCCCAAACCGGAATGGAAAGCCAGGACATGAGCATTTTCCGGTTGGCTCAACGCCGGAACAAAGGAGTAGTCATCCTGGTAAACAAGTGGGATCTTGTTGAGAATAAAGAAACCAATACGGCCAAATACCTGGAAGAGCAAATCAAAAAAGACATTGCTCCGTTCACAGATGTACCTGTGTTGTTTATTTCTGCCCTTGAAAAACAAAGGATTTTTCAGGCAGTTGAAGCGGCAGTGACAGTGGCAGAAAACCGGACCAAAAAAATTAAAACTTCAGAGTTAAACAATGTGATGCTGGAAGCCATAGAAAAATATGCACCTCCGGCTTATCGCGGAAAGTTGATCAAAATCAAGTACGTGACCCAGTTGCCAATTTATTATCCTGCTTTTGCTTTCTTTTGCAGCCATCCCAAATATGTTCGGGAAAATTATAAAAACTACCTGGAGAATCAATTGCGTAAAAACTTCAACTTCACGGGCGTGCCGATCAGCATTTTCTTCCGCGAGAAATAGAGAGCAGTTGAATTGGTTAAAATCAGTAAATCCCTGATTTTGCCGCCAATTCAACTGCGCCAATTTATGGCTTATCAGACATGTGCCAAAACAGGTGCTTCCAGGTCCACTTCTATCTGGTTGCGCAAGATATCATCCATCGTTTCCCGGCGTCGAATCAGGTAATCTTTGCCCTGGTGAACCAGTACTTCTGCCGGACGAAGCCTGGAATTGTAGTTGGAGGCCATAGAAAAGCAATAGGCCCCGGCATGATGCAGGCAAAGAACATCTCCTTCCTGAATTTCCGCAATCCGACGGTTCACACCAAAAGTATCTGTTTCACAAATATAGCCTACAACCGTATAAAATCGCGGCTTATCGCCTGGCTTGGAAATGTTGGTGATCTCGTGATAAGCGTCGTAAAACATCGGGCGTATCAGGTGGTTTAATCCCGAATCAATACCCACGAATACGGTTGATGTAGTTTGTTTGATGACGTTCACCTTTGCAAAAAAGTAGCCTGCTTCGCTCACCAAAAACTTACCGGGTTCAAACATCAG
>JABWAJ010000474.1 GCA_013361075.1 Saprospiraceae bacterium
AGCAAAAAGCGTCCAAAGAATGGCGATTGAACAAAGGCTATCACAACGATTTTGCTCAAGCCTATCGTTTGTACACCTTGGCTTTGGCGGGTTCGCCCGATATGGCCTCGATGAACCGTTTACGCGAAACCACCGGAATTTCCAACGAAAGTAAATTGCGTTTAGCTGCTGCGTATGCGTTGGCGGGACAAAAACAAGCCGCTCAAACGCTATTCAATCAAAGCAAAATTGACGAAACGAACCAAAATCATTACTACTATTACGGTTCGCCCGAACGAAATAAAGCAATGGCTTTGGAAACTTTATTGCTAACAGGAAACAAACAAAGAGCCTTCAAAATGGCGACGGATTTGGCAAAAAATATGGCTTCTGATCAATGGATGAGCACCCAAACCACGGCGTATTGCTTGTATGCGATGTCAAAATTTGCTCAACAAAACGGCGGAAAAGGCGTAGAAGTAACGTATTCTTTAAACGGAAAATCGCAAACTATCACGACAGCAAAATCATTAGCTAATCGCAATTTGGATATCAAAAACGGAAGCAATTCCATCACCATCAAAAACACCAAATCCAATACGTTGTATGTGCGAGTGCTCACCAGCGGAATTCTACCAATCGGTCAAGAAAAAGCGATGCAAAGTAAATTATACACCAATCTCGTCTTTAAAAACCGAAGCGGAGCACAAGTCAACGTGTCAAAAATCGCTCAAGGAACCGAGTTTATTGCCGAAATCACCATCCGAAACCAAACCAACGAACGCGTGGAAAATCTGGCATTAACCCAAATTATCCCATCCGGATTTGAAATTGTGAACACGCGTTTCACCGATTTTGGCAGTTTTGGCAACAACGTAGCCGACCACATCGACATTCGAGACGATCGCACCAATTTCTATTTTGGCCTCAAAGCCAACGAGTCCAGAACGTTCCGAGTGCTGTTAAACGCGTCCTATTTGGGCAACTACTATCTGCCCGGTATGCAAGCCGAAGCGATGTACGACAACACGTATGCGGCACGAACATTGGGTCAATGGGTGGAAGTGGTGAAGGAGTAGTTTCATTTGAAGCCAATCCCGCTTTCCATTCCAAGCTTGTTTGCCAAAGCTGTTTTTTCTAAGCCGCCCCAAGAGCTTCCGTTGGTCGCTTTGGGTCAGCAAGAAAAAATAAGCTTCGGCTGCACAAGGCTTTCCATTTCAATCGGGGCTATGGGATTATGCTTTAAAACAAAAAATCATTGAATAAGTGGTTTTGATGATCAGTACGAATTATTTATTAAATTTGAGGAAATAAAACTGAGGATTGATAGACATATTAACAAGTTAGCTGCAATACAAAACTGGAATAGAATATGAAACAACTCGGAGAAATAAAATTTATTATTGTTAGCCTTTTACTATTACTTGTTTGTTCTTGTAACAACAAAGAAAATCAAGACAGCGTGAAATCTATGAACGAACCAAGTAGACCAATGAGCGAATTAGAATACCTTGTTCTTGAAAAAGGTGATACAAATGCTTATTCTGAATTGGAGATTGCCTACTTAGACTATGGACACGGAGAATTTTTCAAGTTTGCAAAAGTAATGGCAGATAAATACGACTATACTCAGGCATATTTTGATGTTTATTTTCAAACATTAAAATCAACTCAAAGAAAAGGAACAACACTTAGTTTAGACAGTTGCTCAATTGAAGAACGAAATCTTGCTATTAAATACCTCAAAATGGCTGAAAAAAAAGGACACCACCAAGCAAAAGACGAAATAGAAGAATTGAAGAAAGAAGGATTTATAAAATAAAGAAACTTTGAATCGACAAATAAATAAAAATGTACGAACAGCTAACAGCACCTACCCAAGAATGGCGGTTCAGTGGTTAAATCAAGCTTTATGCTTCTATCATAATTTCTGCTTGGTTGACAGTGAATCGCTCCGAAATCGCCACCTTAGGGTAGCTGCCAACCGTTGAACAATCCCTCCTGATCTTCAAGCACTTAGGTGTTAATTTTTCTGGCATTTTTTTCCAATTGCGGGTAAATTTCCCGGCGTAATCAAAACCTTACGCCATGGAAGAATATCAAACCCATCTTTCGCAATTCGATGCGAACCTGACATTGAAGAATTACAGTCCAGCCACACGGCGGGCCTATGTGTGCGCGCTGAGGCAGTTTTTCGGCTGGCGGGAAAAAGAAGGGATAAGCGGCCCGTTCACGTCGGGGCAAGCGCGGGAGTACATTTTGTACCGGTACAAACAAGACTTGAAGTGGCAGACGATCAATGGGGACTACTCTTCGCTGATGAAGTTCTACCGGGAAGTGTTGCGCCTGGATTGGGATGTGAAGCACATCCCCCGGCCGCGCAAGGAGCGGAGCCTGCCGCCGCTGCTGGGGGAAGGAGAGGTGAGGAAGCTGATCGAAAGCGGGGCGACATTCAAACACCAGGTGTTCATGTCGTTGCTATACGGCACGGGGCTGCGGCTGGAAGAAGCGTTGAGCCTGCGTCTGGAGCACATAGACGGGGAGCGCCGGCAGGTGCGGGTGGTCAAGGGCAAAGGAGCGAAGGACCGGTACGTGGAGTTGCCGGAATGCCTGCTGCAGCTGCTGCGGCAATACTTCAGGGCCTACCGCCCGCAGGTCTATCTGTTCAACGGCAAAGTGAGCGGAGAGCCCTGGGCGAAACGCTCGGCGCAATGGTCTATCCAGCATGCGCGCAGTACGGCGGGCATAGAGCGGGCCATATCGCCGCACGTGTTGCGTCATTGTTATGCGACACATCACCTGGAACACGGGACAAATTTGGTATTTTTGAAGGAACAGCTGGGACATAAAAACCTCAGGACTACGGCCCAATACATTCATCTATGCAAGCGCTACGAGCAACAGGTGAAACACCCCATTGCAGGCATGGAGATCCGCTACCGCCCGCAGATACGATAGGGCAGCTGTTCCGCGATTATGGGGAAGAATATATCAAGGTTTTTCATCCGGAGCAACGGACTATCCGGCTGATCCGCTCCATCCGGGTGTGCCGCACCCCCGCACTGGGAGGCCGGCGGGTGGTATGCCGTGAATGTGGCCATACGCGCTATGAGTACTTCTCGTGCGGCAACAGCCAGTGCCCGCAATGCCAGGGTATCAAACGCCTGCAGTGGCAGGACCGGCTGGCCGCGCGGATGCTGCGGGTGCCGTATTGCCATATCACCTTCACCTTGCCGCACGAGTTGAACGGCCTGGCGCGGCGCAATACGGCGCAGGTGTATGACCTGCTGCTGCGTTCTGCCTGGCAGACCGTATCGGTTTTGTGCGCCCGGGCAGACAACGCAGGGGGGCGTCCGGGAATGACAGCTGTGTTGCACACCTGGGGTTCGGATTTGAAGTACCACGTCCATGCACACTGCCTGGTGACCTTCGGAGGACTAACGGACGATGCGGCGCCGGTGTGGAAATGGCCCAGGCGCAAAAACAAGCTGGCGCCGTTCAGGAAACTGTGCGCCACGTTCCGCTGGGTGATGCTCAGCGGCTTGAAGCAGTTGCTGCAAAGCGGGCAGGTGAGCTATCAGGGGGACTTTGCCGTGCTGGAAGCGGAACTGGAGCGAAAGCGCTGGGTAGTCAATCACCAGCCGCCCACTGCCGATACGAAAGTCATTGAGGAATATCTGGGGCGGTACATCAGCCGCATTGGCATCTCCAACAAGCGCTTTCACTACGATGTCCAAAGCGGGCAAGTGCGCATCGAATATAACGATTACGCCCGGCAGCAGCCCGGGCAGCCAGCTCCAAAAGCATACCGCACCCTCCCGCCACTGGTGGCCATGCACCAGTTGCTTCAGCATCAGACCCCGGCGCACTTCCAGCGGGTGCGGCACTATGGCCTGCATGCAGCCAGCACCAGGCGCAAGATCGGGGACCAATTGCCGCAGGCAGTGAAAAAAGAAGGCCAAACAGTCAGGACCCTGATCCAGATACTGCGGGCGCTTTTAGGAACGGAACCCTTCCGGTGCGAGCAGTGCGGCAGCACCGGTTTTGAGGTCCAACCCATCAACAGCGGCCGCAACTACCTGCACAGTCATGTGCTGCACCGGGACCGGAGCCCTCCGTTTGGCCAGGCAGGCAAGACGGACCATTGGATAAACACCTCATCGCGAGGCGGTGAGCCTGAGCCTGCTTTGTCCGAAAGGTAGCAAAACGCCGGGACAAACGCAAAAAGCAACATCACTTCCGCCGGGCTTGCCGGCCGGGGGCAAAAAAACAGCTCTGCATGCAGCATTTTTTGGTCAAATCGCGTAAATTAGAGCGGAGCGATTCCGCGAAGGAGAAAAGCTTTTCCCTATAAGTCATGGGAATGCCCATACCGGGATCGTTCAACTGGACTGTCTGCGCCGGATAGGGCGCAGACAGTCCTTTGAGTTGTACGCAAACCCTTTCTCCGTAGTCATCTATAATGTGGGTCTGTGTCGCACTGCAAGATGGTTGCCGTGTTTAGGGCGAGGCAGGCTCTTGGGCAGGTTGGCTTCTGTGTATGGCTTTGTGTGCCTGCCCATGTGCCTGACTTGCAGCGTTGACTTGTTAGAGTTTTCAATTAGTAATTCAAGTACGCATTATCAATTGCTGGTCTGTGTCTAACCATGAGTTGCT
>JABWAJ010000019.1 GCA_013361075.1 Saprospiraceae bacterium
TACTGGGAACGGGATTGTTCAATATCAAAGTTGTGAAATAAGCGAGGAAGAATGGAACACAAGACAACATTGGGCAAAAGCAATCTGCGCGTGCCGCGCATGGGCGTGGGCGCGATGGTGTGGGGCGATCCAAAGGGATTGGCGCGTTTGCATCCCGCCAAGACTGCCTATGGCGGCGCGCATGGAATCGAAGAGGAAAGGCGCGCCGTGGAAGTGAGCATCGAGGCGGGCGTGAATTTGTTCGACACCGCCGCGATGTACAGCATGGGCGCGGCGGAACGGCGGCTGGGCGAATTGACGCGCGGCAAGGACGTGATCATCGCGACGAAATATCCATCCGGTTTTTCGTTTCGTGTGGAGAATTTCCCGAAGGAACTGGAGATGACTCTGGCGCGGCTGGGACGTGATTCGATTGACCTGTATCAACATCATTATCCCAACGCGCGGATTTTGATTCCCGAGCTGATGGATCGCGTCGCGGATGCGGTGGAGGCGGGAAAAGTCAAAGCGGTGGGGGTGAGCAATTATTCGGCGGAACAGATGCGGGAGGCATACGAGGCGCTGGCAAAGCGCGGCATTCCGCTTGCGTCGAATCAAGTGGAATATTCGCTCTTGCACCGCAAGCCCGAAGTGGACGGAACGCTCGACGCGTGCCGCGAGTTGGGCATCACGCTCATCGCGTATTCTCCGCTGGCGGGCGGAATGTTGACGGGCAAATATTCGCCGCAAAACAGGCCGGGCGGATTCTTCCGGCGCATCCTGCCTCAATATAATCGCAAGGCGCTGGAGGCGATCCAGCCTGTGATCAAATTGTTGCGCGAGATCGGCGACAAGTATTCCAAGACTCCGGGCCAGGTTGCGATCCGCTGGTTGATCGAGAATCCGATCGTGCTTCCGATTCCGGGCGCGAAGAACGGCAAACAGGCGGCAGATAATGCCGAGGCATTGAAGTTCTCGTTGACGGCGGAGGAGGTTGAGATGCTAAGTCACTCGACGATGGCATGGAGGAAATGAAAATGTCATTGCGAGCGCTTTTTGCGAAGCAATCCCCTGTTTCGAGGAGATTGCTTCGGGCGACCCCGTAAAACATCGGGGCAGGCGAGCAAGTGCGCCCTCGCAACGACATGAATCTTATTTATCGTTTCAACGTTCGATATTTCACGCGATGCGGCTACAAATCCTTGCCAAATTTTTCTTGCATCATGGTTTCGTGATCGGACCAAACCCCTTCGCGCCTTTCCAGAAGAGCCAGAAGATCAAGAGGACTTCTCCGATGAAAGTGAATTGAGAAATGGATAAGTTGTACGCGGGGGAAAGCATTTTTCCGAAACCGTCTACGATGTAGCCCAATGCCGCCAGCAAAAGGAAGATTGCCAGCCATTTGGGTACATAGCCAGATTTGAAAGCAAGGTAACCAAGCAATAACAGATGAAAGCCGAAAAGGATCAGGGATTTATCCCAGATGCTTTGGAAGGCTTTCAAGTGCGCCATTGCCTGAGCGCCGTCGGTTGAAATGACTCGCAATGCAATGGGGAGCTGACTGATGGCAAAGGCGAAAACAACGCCATAGATTACCCTCAACCACGCCGTCCAAGCGGACAGCTTTTTGTCTGCGGGAAGGAAGACGATATACATTGCCCAAGCCACGATGATATCGAGCAATACCACAACAAAGAGAAGCGCGATGGCAGTGCGAAATGCCCCCATGGAGTTCAGGATGTTTTGGGCGGTCAAAGCCGCGTCATCAAATTTGACCAGACTTTGGAATGTATTCAGGTAAGCAATAGGCGCGAGGATCGCCATTAGCAAGAGACCCGCACCAGAGATGACGGCTGCGGCTCGTAAGGAGATACCTGTAAAGCGGGATTTGGATGTGGTGTTCATTCTGTCTGTTTCCTTTGTAATACAAAAATGCGTAGGGGCGGAGCATTGCTCCGCCCCTACATAAAATCATCTTTTCAACGTTCTATATTTGACCCTGTGCGGAGTCAAATCCTTGCCGAATTTTTCACGCATCATCGTTTCGTGATCGGACCAGTTGCCGCCTGCCGAGGGTGCGTCGCACCCGACTTAATGGGATTCGTTCTCAGATTGGATTCGTCTGACCAAGAGGACGACCCAACCCGTTTGGTGCGACGCACTCGCGCTACCGTTTCAGCGTTCTATATTTGACCCGATGCGGAGTTGCATCCCTCCCGTATTTCTCCCCATCATCGCTTCGAAGAAGAAATCATTCGAGAGCGGCATCAATTAGAATCCGCGCGGCTTCGGCAAGGTGGGCGGCGGGATTCTCCGCGCCGAACATGCGCGATGCCATGTAAGCGCCGTCCATGAGCAGAAAGAGTTGGTCAGCAAGGACATCGGGCTTTTTCGCGCCTGTATCTTTTGCCAATTGACGAAAGCGCGCGCGGACAGATTGTTTGTGTTCAATGGCAACCTGATGACCGGGATAATCGGTTTCGGGATATTCGGTTGCCACATTGAGGAATGGACAGCCGTAACACGCGGGGGCGCTAACGTATTCCTGCAGACCCTGAAAGAACGCCAGTAACTTTTCGCGCGGGGTGGGGGCATCTTTCGTAATCTCTTCGAAATTGCGCCAGAAGATTTCATTGCTGTCTCTGAGATAAGCGACGATCAGATCATCCTTGGAGGGATAGTGGCGATAGAGCGTCATCTTGCCGATGCCCGATTCAGCCGCGAGCGTGTCCACGCCGATGGCGCGGTAGCCGTTTTGGTAGAAGAGACGCGCAGCGGTTTGGAAGACTTTATCCTTTGGGGCGATTTCTTTTGTCATTCTCATTTTCCTCTTGACACGATACAGACCTGTATCGTATACTGGGGATAAGTGATACAGGTCTGTATCGTAGCATACTTTTGCAAAACGTACAAGGAGAAAAAATGAAACTTGGAGTGTTAGGCACAGGCATGGTCGGACTGGCAATCAGCAACCGGCTGGCGGAGTTGGGTCACGAGGCGATGATCGGGACGCGCGAACCGTCGAAGAGCGGGGACAAGTTGAAGTCGAGGAGTGATGCGGTGAAGGTCGGCACGTTTTCTGAGTCCGCTGCGTTCGGTCAAATCATATTCAACGCCACGAACGGCGCATTCTCCCTCGATGCGTTGAGGTTGGCAGGCAAATCGTAAAAAATGCGATAGACCTGATTTTTCAATTAGGTCTTGAACGGTTTACCTTCAAAAAACTGGCTATTGAAACCAATTGTACAGAGGCGACCATTTACCGGTACTTTGAAAACAAACACCGTCTGTTACTCTATATCCTTAATTGGTACTGGTGCTACATGGAGTTTTTGGTGATGCTTAAATTGCAGAATGTAGCCGATAAAAAAGAAAAATTAAAACTGATCATTGAGCTGCTCACCCACGAGTTGCCCGAAAGTTCAGGTAAATTTGACTACAACAAAAAATTTCTGAATCAGATCGTCATCACGGAAGGCAGTAAAGTGTATTTGGTGAAAGACGTGTCGGAAATAAATAAAGGCGAAGTTTTTAAGCCTTACAAAGATCTGTGTGCAACCATTGCAGGGGTTATTTCTGAATACAACCCGGCCTATAAATACCCAAGGTCTTTAAGTACGACCCTTATCGAAACATCTCATAGCCAGCAATACTTCAGCGCCTATCTGCCCAAACTTACAGACGCCTCGCCAGCCAATTTGCCGGAGTTTACGAGCCAGTTTTTAGAAGATTTGTTATTTAAAGTATTGAAGTAGTGGGGAGTTAAGGGGGCAAGGGGCAAGGGGCAAAAGGGGCAAGTTTATTTGCGGTATAACCTGATGCTATCGTGATGAATCAGATCAACCCTGCCCAATCATCGCCTTTTGCCCTTTGCACTTTATTACTGCACTCCGGATACTACAATCCCATTTCAATATAAAATACCAGATCGGCATTCGGAGGAATGACATCGCCTGCCCCTGCTTCGCCATAACCCAGTGCAGGAGGGATGAAAAGAATGGCTTTGCCCCCACGGTTGAGCAGTTGCATGCCTTCATTAAAACCGGGGATCAACTGACCCACCGGAAATGGAGCTGGCTCACCGCGATCAAACGAGTTGTCGAACATTTTGCCGTCGGCCGTCAGCGCGCCGTAATAATGGGTATTGATTTCATCGCCCAGCTTGATGGTAGCGCCGGTGCCCTGTTCTATAATGATGTATTCTAAGCCGGAAGCTGTTTTTTGGAGCTTTTTGCCTAAGGTACCTGCTTTATAAGCCCCTATTGCCGTTTGCACTTCTGCGGCAACGGCTGCACCACGGGCAATGGAAGCCTCCCTCATCTTCTGGGCTTCTGCTTCGCGGATTTGCAGTTCTTCCGGAGAGACAATGTCTACCAAAACCGCCTCATACCGAACAGCCGGGATGGTTTTAAAGCCTTCGGGCATTTGTTCCCGGAGTTCCTCTGCAATAGGCTCAAGGACGGTCACGCTGTCCCCTTCCGCCATAGACATGATGGCATTTAAGAAAGCCGGGGCTTGCGGATCGGCTTCAAACTGCTCCTTCAGGGGCAGGACAATCTCGCGGGCACCACCATAATCGCGGCGGGTACTCATGAACAGCGAGTCGCCGAGATAGGTATAAACCTGCATGGAAACCGTTTCTCCAAATGTAGCTTTGGGGCCGGTTTTGTTGGTATGGTTGGTGATGCTAACCTTCGGTTGAGCAGCCTCCGTAACTGGATTTTGCGCGGCGATTGCACCGGACCAAAGGAGCAATGAAAACAGGAATAGACGCATGATGTGTTTGTTTAGGACATAAAGGTATTGATTCCCTCTGTTCCGGCATTGTTTTCTGTTGTCTATTTGTTTTTCAGCCAGGTATCAAAATTAATTAACTCAGCTTCATGCTCAGCCAGCCACTTCCGGGAGTTTTCATTTCCGGATTGGGTGATGTACTTACAATAAGTTTCCAGATGCTCGCTGTTTGCCACGTCGTAAAAGAAAGGCGTATAAAAAGTCCACCAGATTTCCTGATGCGCTTCTTTTTTCAATTCGCCAAGAATTTTAAAAAAGGACGCTGTGTTTTGAACAAACATTTCATCCTCCGTTTTGCCCTTATTTTCCTCCAAAGATTTTGAAGCTTCCAGAAATGAAATCATTAATTCGGCAGGCCTAAATTCGCTGTTATCCCCGGGGGAAACCAGAATATTTATCGTATTGGGTTTATCGTTGTCCACTTTGACATTCCCGTTAAAATTATTTTGAAGCATCTGAAACGCTGCAGGAGACCGGTTAGAGTTTGGCTCTATGAACAGAAAATAATGCAGGGCCAACAGGCTTTGTACCACATTGCCTTTTTGGTTGTGAATATTGGCCAGCATGAAATGGCTGCTGGGATGATTGGGGTTCAGTTGTATTGCCTTTATGGCGTTTTCTTCGGCTTTATCAATTTCTGATGTATTGTAATAATTGAGGCCTAAATTAAAATAGAGTAAATAATGGCCCCCTACCTCTTGGATGGCTTTTTCAAAAAGCTTTATGGATTCTTTTGTTTTTCCCAGAATGTCTAAGGTTGAACCTTTTATGATGTAGGCTTCGAGCATCAAATCAGACTTTTGTTTCAACACTTTATCTGAATATGCTATCGCCAGTTTATGATCTCCTTTTGAAAAACAACTCAGGGCAATTTCGTAATTGGCGAGAGGGGATTTTGGGTCTATTTCAAGGGCTTTTTTATACATTTCAATCGCTTTGTCATATTCTCCATTGTCGTGAAATTGAATTCCTTCTTTTACAAAATCTTCAATGGTAGATTGAGCAATAATTTGTACGGATGAACAGAGAAGCATTAAAAGGAAGGCTGCTGATTTCATTTTTTTTGTTTTGTTGGTGTACAATTATGGTTTCATTCGATTGGTGAACCGATCGTTAAAGGCATAACGTTCGAGTAGGTTGGTAGTTACAGCTCTATTTCTGTTTATTCTGTTTAGAGCTTGTTCGGGATCGACTTGAAGGCGTTCATTTGTGGTGGTTTCACCAATTGAGAGAACATGCTGCTCCAGTTTGGGTTGCACGAACATTTTTTGCCCCTTGTGATCCACGACATAATTGGCCATATCCGCGCTGCGTAGAGAGAGTGTCTCTTCGAGAGACGCCCTCTCTACTACAAATGCACCAACCGCGTCGAATACTTCGCCGGATGAATCACATCCCGGTCACTCGACTTTGGCGGCAAAAACTGCCACGGGGTGATCTGGTTCGCCCAGTCGAAATCCGTGTTTTCCTTGTGCCGTTTCCGGTATTCCACCGGGGTGCAGGTGCGGTATTTTTTGAACAGGCGGTTGAAATTGGCCACATTGTTGAAGCCCGAGCGGTAGCAGATCTGGTTGATGGTTTCGTCGGTGCTCAGCAGGAGCTTGCAGGCATGGCCGAGGCGGACATCCACCAAAAACTGGGTAAAACTCTTAAAGGTGTATTTCTGGAAAAAATGGCTGAACGCGGAGGTGCTCATGTTCACCAAAGCGGCCACATCGCCGATTTTGATGTTTTGATCCGTGAAGTTTTTCAGGATGTAGCTGTACACGAGCTGGATGCGGCTGCTCTCCGACTTGAGCGCCTGCGGGGTAAACCCTTCGCTTACCAAATGCGTGGCTTCCGTGGAGCGGGAAAGCAGGTCTAAGAGCTCCAGAAAGCAGATGATGCTCGCAAAACCCTTGTCCTCCGTCAGTGCGACCATGGATTTCATGGCTTCCTCAAAGGTCTTTCCGTGGAATTTGATGCCCCGGGCCGATTCCTGCAGCAGTTTCCGGATTTTGTAAAAGCGCTCCTTTTGGAAGAGGTGCCCAGTGAACAGGTCCATGCCAAACTGGATCGTGATCACCCGGTAAGGCTGCCCGGAATCCTGCAGTGCCTGGTCGCCGTCCCATTTGTGGTAGAGGTAGGGGCCGAGCAACACAAGGTCATAGTCCTGGTAACGCTCAATGGAATCGCCCACGATGCGCGTGCCCGACATGCCCGCCACGAGGTTCAACTCAAACTCCGGGTGGTTGTGGACGGGGTAGTCGAACCCGTTTTTAAACGAGTCCAGGACCACAAAAACGTCCGGTTCTTTCAACGGTGTGATTTCCCTGTAGATGTTCATTCCTGGTATTTAATTTCCCGAAAGCGTGGATTTACAAAAAGCCATTTCACGAAAGTACCATTTATTGGCATAAAAGTATCAATTCTGCTTTCGATAATAGCCGATCTTTGCCAATAACATCATTCGATACAATCCAAATGGTTTAAATATGGGGCAATTCAACACCTGGGGTCATCCTGCGGGCAGGCATTTTCTGCGCGCTATTTTCCTTCCCTTGTTTGCGCTGGCACTGCTCGCTTTTGGGCAAACAGCAGTGGCTCAGCAAATTGTGGTCTCCGGAACCGTGCTTTCTTCGGAAGACGGCCTGCCGCTGATCGGGGTAAGTGTGGTGGAAAAAGGAACCGGTAATGGTGCCATCACCGATGTGGACGGCAAATATGCCTTGTCTGCAGCGCCTTCTGCCACCCTCATTTTCAGTTATATTGGGTATGAAACCGACGAAGTGTCCATTCAGGGGCGCACCAGTGTCAACCTGACCATGCGTTCAGCAGCAACCCTGCTGCAATCGGTTGTGGTCACGGGCTACCGCAAAGAAATCCAGACCGACGTCGCTTCTTCTATTGCTTCTGTCAAAGGAAAAGACGTAGAAAAACTTGTTGTGCTGGGCATTGACCAGGCCCTGCAGGGGCAGGCACCCGGTTTGCAGGTGACCCAAACCACAGGCGCACCCGGCGACGACATTGCCGTGCGCATCCGCGGGGCGGGCACACTGGGCAACAACAACCCGCTGTTCATCATCGACGGCGTACCCACTACCGGGAACATCAACATGTTTTCCACCACCGACATTGAATCCATTGAAGTGTTGAAAGACGGGGCTGCTGCGGCCATTTACGGTGCCCGGGCTGCCAACGGTGTCATCGTCATCACGACCAAAAAAGGGAAATCGGGGGCACCGAAATTCAGTTTCAACACCTCTTTGGGGTTTTCGAATGTGTACCGCCTGCCCGAACTGCTCAACTCATCAGAATACCTGACCATCCGGAATGAGGCCATCAACAATGCCAATACCCTGCGCGACCTGCCCCGGCAGCTCGATACGTTCGACCTTGGAATGCTGGATACCCTGCCCAATGTCAACTGGCTGGATGAGGTCTTCAACCAGGCGCCCATTCAACGGTACAGCCTCAGTGCAACCGGCGGCAGCGAAAGCAGCAACTATTACATTCAGGGCGAGTACCTCAACCAGCAAGGTACTTTTCGGGGGCAGGGATTTGAAAAATACAGCCTGCGCTTTAACGGCGAAGCAGGCAGCAAACGCTTCAAAATCGGCAGCAATATTTCGTTTTCCTACACCGACCGGAAAGTCATCAACAGCTCAGGCGACGGCTTCGGCCCGGGCAACGAACCCAGTGGCATCCGCTATACCCTGATTGCAGCGCCGGTGTTCGGCATTCGCAACCCCGACGGTTCCTACATCAATACCTCTTCGATTTTGGGAGACCCTTTGCTGTATGGCGACGGCAATGCCAATCCGCTGGCGTTTATTGATGCCACAGACTGGAGCATCAGGCGGTACCGGATTTTTGGGAATGTATTTGCGGAGCTGACCCTTTTTGAAGGCCTGAAATTGCGCACAACGGTAGGGGGTGACTTTCTGTTTGAAAACGAAAAGCGTTTTAAGGAAAGGCTTTCAGCAGCCATTTATTCGCCGACTTCACTCACCGAAGGCCGGGTTTTCGATCAAAATCTGGTTTGGAACAATGTCGCGGATTTTCAGCGCACTTTTGGCAGACACCGCCTTTTTGCACTGGCCGGCATGGAGGCCATTCAAAACCGGACCAATTACCTCGGCGCTTCCGCGAATAATTTTTCGCGTACAGATCCACTGTTCCGCTACCTCAACAACAGCATCGCTTTAGACATCGAAAACATCGGCGCTTCCGGAATTGTCACGGAATGGGCACTGTTGTCTTATTTCGCGCAAGCGGGTTATACTTACGACAACCGCTACGTCATCAACGCTTCGGTTCGGCGCGACGGCTCATCCCGCTTTGGGCGCAACAACCGCTTCGGCGTGTTTCCGTCGGTATCGGCAGCGTGGAACCTCTCGAACGAATCGTGGTTTGAAAACATAAAATTCATTTCTGCCCTGAAATTGCGGGCCAGTTGGGGGCGCCTCGGCAACCAGGAAATTGGCGTGTACCCCTTTAGCTCCCTCGTGCAAACCGGCACACGGATTTATTCATTTGGCAATGAAATTGCTACCGGGGCGCAATTGGTAGAAACCGGAAACGGCAACATCAAGTGGGAAACCAGTACACAAACGGATTTTGGGCTGGACCTCAGTGTGTGGAACGACCGCTTATCCTTCATTGTGGATTATTACCGCAAACTGACCGATGGCATTCTGGTCCGGGTTCCCGTGCCCCAGGCCGGAGGAGCAACCAATCCGCCTTATGTGAATGCAGGAGAGGTGGAAAACAAAGGGCTTGAACTGGGCATCATTTTCAAAAACAAAAGCCAGGCTTTCAATTACAGCATCGGCGCGAACATTTCGTCGGTGCAAAACAAGGTACTTTCTCTCGCTGACAGCGAACCCATCCTTGGAGGCTTTGGCTTATCCGACGGGCCCATTACCCGAACGGAACCCGGGCACCCGATCGGATCCTTTTACCTGTGGCAGATGCAGGGCATTTTTCAAAGCCAGGAAGAAATAGAAGCCAGTCCGTTTCAAACCGACGATACGCGTCCGGGTGATGTAAAATTTGCCGACCTGAACGGAGACAACAAAATTGACGACAAAGACCGCGCACACTTCGGCAGCCCTTTTCCGGATTTTATTTATGGCCTGAACCTGGCGGTCAACTGGAAAAACTTCGACCTGTCGGTGCTGGCACAAGGCATCCAGGGGAACGATGTGTATTTCCTGTACGGCAATTTTGCTTACGAAACGCAGGCCCGCGGGTTCAACTCTTACCGCGAAATCCTGAACCGCTGGACGCCGGCCAATACCAATACGGACATTCCGAAAGTAAGTATTGACGACCGAAACGGCAACCGCCGCGCTTCTACCCGTTTTCTGGAAGACGGTTCATACCTGCGCATCCGCAACATCACACTGGGATATAATTTTAAAAACCTGGTCAAAACCGGTGCCATATCCGGCCTGCGGGTTTACGTCACGGTGCAGAATGCCTTTACGTTTACGAAGTACCCGGGGTTAGACCCCGAAATACAGGCCAATACCAACGATACGCGGGGCATCGACATTGCTTCCGACCTCGCGGTGGGCATTGACTGGGGAACGGTACCATCTTCCCGGACTTTTATGGCTGGCTTGAGCCTGGATTTTTAGAGATAACCTGAGTTTGTAAGAAACAGAGAAGCATAAGGCGGGCTAAAGCCCGCGAAACGAAGGGGGCCGTGCTATGTTCCGAGGGCTTTAGTCCGCCTTGCTTCTGGCAAAACAATGGGCATAAAAAAGTTATTCACCACATCTGGAATCATCATGAAATTAGTCAAATACTTCTGTTGCTTAGGCTTACTGGCCCTTGCTTCCTGTCAGGGGATTTTGGACAAAGAGCCGCTTGGAATCCTGGATGCCGGATCCTTTTTCCAAACGTCGGAGGATGCCGTTCAGGCCGTGAATGCAGCCTACGGGTCTTTGCCGTTCAGTTCGGGCAACAACAATTTTTACTGGGCTTTCGCCGAATTGCCCTCCGATGAAGCAATAGTGGGCGGCGACGGCTCACGCCCCGGTCTAACCGAACTCGATTTTTTCAACCATACGGCCCGCACGCAGGAATTCAACGATTTTTGGGTATTGAATTATAAGGGCATTACCCAGTGCAATACGGTCATCGAAAAGGTACCGGACATTGAGATGGACGAGGCGTTGAAAGCGCGCGTGATCGGGGAAGCACATTTCCTGCGGGCTTATTACTATTTCCTGCTGACCCAGGTATTTGGAGAGGTGCCACTGCTGGTCAAAATTACGCCGCCCGACGAGCTGAAAGTGCCAAAAACCCCGCGTGCCGACATTTACCGGCAAATCATTGCGGACTGCGATTTTGCAGCTACAGTCCTTCCGGTTCAATACCCGGCAACAAGTGCGGGGCGTGCTACAAAAGGCGCTGCGCTGGCTTTGGCGGCCAAAACTTCCCTTTACGAAAAAAACTGGAATAAGGTGCTGGAATACGTGGCTGCAGTAAAATCGCTTGGGACTTATGCCCTGATGGCAGATTACGAAGACAATTTCCGCGAGAATACCCAAAATAACAGCGAATCAGTCTGGGAAATCCAGCACACCAACCTGGAACTCGGTGTGGGCAATTCTCTCAATCAGTGGTGGTGTTCCAAAAAATACGGCGACGGATATGGCTTTGCCGAGGTAACTCAATCCTGCGTGGATGCCTTTGAGGCAGGCGACCCGCGGCGCAGGTTCAGCATTGCCATGAACAATGAACCTTACTTCGAGCTGACTTATAAAAACTCCTTCTCCTCTACCAAATTTGGGGTGCGCAAGTACCTGCAATCCGACAGCACAGCTACGCAAAAAGCCGACGGCGACATCAATTACACAGCTATCCGCTATGCAGAAGTATTGCTTTGGGAAGCGGAAGCCCTGGCTGAGTTGAATCGCCTGCCGGAAGCACTCGTTCCCCTTGAACAGGTGCGCGCCCGTGCCCGTGCCCAGTCGGCAACCCCGGCAACCACATTGCCCCCGATTGTAGCAACCGGACAACAGGATGTTATTGACGCCGTCCGCCACGAAAGACAAGTAGAACTGTGTTTTGAAATGCACCGTTTTTTTGACCTCGTGCGCTGGGGATTGGCAGGTTCGCTTTTACAGGATTTTCAAACCGGCAAACACGAAGTTTTTCCGATTCCGCAAACGGAACTGGATTTGAATCCGATGCTGGTGCAGAATCCCGGGTATTAAACAGCTCCCTTTAGCGAACAACGATCAACAAACAACGATGAACGCCTTATACTGATGAACTTACACAAACAAATACTTTCTTTTTTCGCCCTGTTGTTTCCGTTTTCACTTGCGGCGCAGGTTTCACAAATCAGCATTCCCCGTGTGGAGCAGATGCCCGATCAGCCGGCACCGTACAACGTGCGCGACTGGCAGGAAGTGGCATTGCGCTACGATTCTTTTGTGTACGACGTGGGGAAAACCGGCCAATACCTGCCGTTGGTATACTTGCATCCCAGCGGGTTGAACTACCCGGAACGTCCGGCTTTTGGCCTGCATACCTATGTAGGAACGAATACTCCGCTGGGCAACGAAGCCATCAATGTGCTGCCTTCGCTGGTGGGAGCCAGCTTGTGCGGTGCCGACAAAACCAATCAATACGGCCAGAATTGGGTATTGATGAGCCAGGATTTTTTTAACAAAAACAACGGCGAACTCATTTACCTCAACAACCGGAACGGAAGTAGTGGCGGCGATTGGTGGTACGACCTGATGCCCAATGTCTATTTTTACCAGTTGTATGACCTCTATCCCAATATGGGCGGCGATGCGGCTTTTCAGTTTACTTCCGTAGCCGATCGCTTTTTGGGTGCAGTGCGCGGTATGGGCGGTCATGATGCACCCTGGCAAAAAGCCTACATGAACTACCGCGCCTGGAATTTTAAGACCATGCAGCCCAATACAACCAGTGTGCCGGAACCTGAAGCAGCAGGGGCCTATGCCTGGGTGTTGTACCACGCCTATACCCAAACAGGCAATCCTGCATACCTCCAGGGCGCTGAGTGGAGTATGGAGTTTCTGAGCGAATGGGAAACCAACCCTTCCTACGAATTGCAATTGCCTTATGGCATCTATACGGCAGCGCGCATGAATGCGGAAATCGGCACGGACTACGACCTCGAAAAGATGGTCAACTGGGCCTTCGATCGTGGCTTTTTGCGGGGCTGGGGCGCCATCGTCGGTACCTGGGGCGGTTTCAACGTTTCAGGGTTGATCGGTGAAGCCAATGACAATGGCAACGACTATGCTTTTCAGATGAACGGCGTGCAACAGGCGGCCATGCTGGCGCCCATGGTGCGCTACGACAAGCGCTTCGCCCGCGCTATCGGCAAGTGGATCCTCAATTTGGCGAATGCCACCCGACTGTTTTATCCCAACTATTTACCAGGCTCATTACAGGATGCTTCTGCCTGGTCGAATGCCTACGATCCTGACCGCGTCATTGGTTACGAAGCACTGCGGGAAACCTGGCAAAACCAGTCGCCGTATTCTACCGGTGATGCGGTACAGGGGGGCTGGGCAGGCACCAACCTGGCCCTTTACGGCACATCCTCTATTGGTTATCTGGGCGCTATGCTTGAAAAAACCAATGTGGATAAGATTCTAAAAATAGATTTGCTGAAAACCGATTTTTTCCGGGAGGCTGCGTACCCGACTTACTTATTGTACAACCCTTTTCCGCAATCCAAAACCGTAGAACTTGCCGTGGGCAATGCACCGGTAGCTATTTACGACGCCATTTCCGAAACCTTTTTGGCGCAAAATGCAAGCGGAACAGTAAACTTAGTCATCCCGGCAAATGCTGCAATTTTGGCAACGTTGACCCCTGCTGGCGGGGTGGTTTCCTACCACCAGCACCAAATGCTTGTGGATGGCGTGGTGGTAGACTACCGGCAAAGCACTCAGCCTTTTCAATACAAACCGAGGATTCAGGCGCTGGCTGCGGCCCAAACAGCTGTTGAGTTCGGAGATTCTACGACCTTGTACGGCAAAGCTTTCGACCAGGACTCAAGCAACCTGACCTGGATATGGAGTGCAACTGGCGGCACGATCTCCGGCAACGGCCCTGAAGTGCAGTGGCTGGCAGCACCACAATTGGGGAATTACGAGATTACCCTTATCGTGGCCGACGAAAGCGGAAACCGCGATACGGCCCTGATTGCGGTAAATGCTGTCGCTGAGGTCAATCAGGCACCAGTGGTAACCGACATCATAAAAAGTGCGCCTTACGTAGCTCCGGGGGGAGAAATCGAATTGGCTTGTCCGGCAACCGACCCCAATGGCGACTCCATGACATTTGCGTGGACAGCAACCAGTGGCATGGTTTCCGGCAGCGGCAGTACCGTATCCTGGACAGCGCCGGCACAGGAAGGCATTTACCAGATCCAGGTCGTCGTCACTGATGACGAAGGGTTATCGGCCCAGGCCACAACAAAGATACTGGTCAAAGTTTTTAGCCCAAATCCAGGCAACCTCATTGCACATTACCCATTTTCCGGCAACGCCAACGACGTCAGTGGAAACGGGTTGCATGGGCAGACGAGTGGCGGCGCACTCATCGGCCCGGATTTCTGGAACCAACCTGCCAGCGCCTGCCTGTTAGACGGCGTCAACGACAATGTCATCGTGCCGGCTGACCCATTGCTGAACTTCCAGGACGGCATCACGGTGAGCTGCTGGCTGAAAGCGACTGCATTGCCCGATCATGAAATCTTTCCAATTTCGCATGGAAGCTGGCAAAACCGCTGGAAAATCTCCATTACCCCCGAGCGAAAATTCCGCTGGACGCTGAACAGCCTGACTACCATTGGCGACTTAGACAGCGAACTCCTGGTTGTCAAAGACAGCATCTACCACATAGCGACTACGTACGACGGCGCACACATGGCCATTTACCTGGACGGCGAACTCCATACCTACCGAACCCTAACGGGCAAAATCAGAACCGCTGCCCTGCCTTTGCTAATTGGGCAAATGCTGCCCGGCAATGCGGATTTTAACTTTAGAGGCACGATTGACGAAGTGAAAATCTTTGATTACGCCCTGACACCTGAAGCTGTAAACCAACTCTACGAAAGCACACTGACCGGAATTGGGGAAGCGCCGGATCCTTCGCAACGATTGCGGGTCTATCCTAACCCGGTGCGGGAAGCGCTGTATGTTCATTGCCCGTCAAACGCAGACAACCAGGCCATAATGTCCATTTACAACCTGAACGGAAGCTTGGTTGCTGCACAAAAAGC
Organism: Saprospiraceae bacterium; assembly: GCA_013361075.1. Classification (GTDB taxonomy): domain Bacteria; phylum Bacteroidota; class Bacteroidia; order Chitinophagales; family Saprospiraceae; genus JABWAJ01. The sequence goes on from JABWAJ010000019.1 coordinate 15,047, forward strand.
GGGTTCGGACCCGGTAATTGAACTGAACACAACAGACTTGAAACCAGGGATTTACCTCGTTATGTACCAATCTGATTCCGAGCGTATTACTGCCCGATTTGTGAAAATTTAAACCGGAAGGCTATTTTTTAAAAATCTAAATTCTACATAAAAATGAGAAAGAGTTTACAAACCATTTATCTGTTCGTTTGCGCATTACTGCTGGCCGTCACAGGCGCGTATGCACAAACCCCGGTAGGGGACTACCCATTTTCAGGCAATGCCAACGACCAGTCGGCAAATGCCAGTCATGCAGCCATACATGGCGCTACGCCTACCCAGGATCGCTTTGGCAGAGCCAACAGTGCATTCAATTTTGACGGCGTTCAGGCTTTTCTGCTCGCACCCAATTCCGGAGTGCTCAATTCAGATTATACGACCGTCAGCTTTTGGGTAAAAGCGAACGAAATTCCGGCCCAGGCGGAAGCCTATCTGTTGTCTTTCGGTGGCTGGCAGGAGCGCTGGAAAGTTTCACTGCCCAACCATGGCAAACTCGTTTGGACGACCAATAACAGCTCAGGCATCTCCGATATGGATGCGGGTGGAGGCAATGAACTCACCGTTGGTGTTTGGAAACACCTGGTTTTTGTACACGACGGTACGAAAGATCGCATTTATATCGATGGTGTTCAGGTAGCTGAAAAAAACGTATCCGGAACGATGAATGCCACAACCCGTCCCCTGGGCATAGGTTATAATGCCGTGGACGGCGGTAATTTTTTTAATGGTGCTTTGGATGAACTTCAGATTTACAACAGCGCATTGAATGCAACACAGATTGCAGCGCTCTATTCTGCTCAAAGTACTCCTCCCGTAGTTGGTCAGGAGCTTGTGGCGACTTATGCATTTGACAATAATGCCCTTGATGGGACTGCTTTCCGCAACCACGCACAAGCAACAGATGTGAAAGCCGTGACCGATCGTTTTGGCTATGGACACAGTGCGTATGCGTTCAACGGAACATCCTCCGAAATTGAAGCGAGCAATTCTTCGCAACTCAATTCTCCTTACACCACGGTCAGTTTTTGGGTAAAACCCAATTCACTGCCTGCAACCGGCGAAGTTTTTCTGCTTTCCTTCGGCGGCTGGCAGGAGCGGTTTAAAATTTCGGTGCCTTCGCATGGCAAACCGGTTTGGACAACCAACAATTCTTCAGGTATATCTGATATGGATAGCGGTGGTGCCAATACCCTGAGTGCGGGCGTCTGGACCCACCTTGTTTTTACACACGACGGGGTGAACGACAGGATTTATTTCAATGGCTTGCTGGCAGCCTCCAAAGCCGTTTCGGGGACCCTGAACAGCACCGACAACCCACTGGGCATCGGCTACAACGCGGTGGACGGCGGCAATTGGTTTGACGGTGTTTTGGATGAAGTACAAATTTACAACTACGCCCTCAACGACGCAGCAATAGCAGGGTTGTATTCGGAGCAGGCCGTTTTTCCGGGTACGGCAACAGATCTCGTCGCCGAGTATAAATTTGCGGGAAGCACAGAAGATGCCACGCAATTTGGCAACCACGCTGCAAATGGCGGTGCTGTACCCACGACAGACCGGTTCAATTATGCTTCCAATGCCTACCAGTTTACGGGGGTGGATTCCATGCTTGTAGACAATTCAATCCAGCTGAATTCCGAATATACCACCATTAGTTTTTGGATAAAAGTGGATGAACTTCCTGTCGCCAATGAAGCTTACCTGCTTTCCAATGGCGGCTGGCAGTCGCGCTGGAAAATTTCCCTGCCTCCGCATGGGAAACCGGTATTTACCACCAATTACGAAACCGGTATTTCCGATATGGACAGCGGTGGCGGCAACGAACTGCCCGTTGGCCAGTGGCGGCATGTCGTGATGGTTCACGACGGGCTAAAAGATAAAATTTTCATCAATGGTAATTTGGCCAATGAGAAAAACGTCGTTGGCGCCCTCAATTCAACTGACCATCCGCTGGGTATCGGCAACAACCCAATTGACGGTGGCAACTATTTCAAAGGCAGCCTTGATGAAATTCAGATTTACAACGTGGCGCTTAGTGATGGCGAAGTTGCGGCGCTTTATGCAGCACAATCCGCAGCGCCAACCTTCAATGCGGATCCTGTTGCGAACTACCCGTTCAGCGGCAACGCAAATGACGAAACCGAATACCACAACAACGCGCTGGCAAACGGGGCGCAATTAGGCGACGACCGCTTTGGCAAAGCCAACCAGGCTTATGCTTTTGATGGCAGCAACGATGAGGTTACCGCAGCCAACTCTCCACAATTGAATTCCGATTACACATCAGTGAGTTTTTGGGTCAATGTCAACGAATTGCCTGCTTCGGGCGAAGCATTTTTATTGTCTTTTGGCGGTTGGCAGGAGCGGTGGAAAATATCCCTGCCTGCGCATGGCAAGGTGGTCTGGACGACCAACAATTCTTCCGGCATTTCTGATATGGATGCCGGCGACGCCAATGTATTGCCTACAGGTGTTTGGAAACATGTGGTCATGATCCACGACGGCACGAAAGACCGCATTTATTTTGATGGCGTGCAGGTGGCTGAAAAAAACGTTGCAGGCACCATGAACAGCACGACCTACGATTTAGGTATGGGCTACAATGTCGTTGATGGCGGCAACTTTTTCAACGGCTCATTGGATGAAGTACAGATTTACGATCGCGCGCTAAGCGATGCGGAAGTTGCTGCCTTATTTGTTCTGCAGTCGCAGGCACCCGCAGTGACCGATTCAGAAACGCCTTCTGCACCACTCAATCTGGCGGCAAGTGTTGCTTTTACCAATGTAAACCTTGCGTGGTGGGCTTCAACAGACAATGTTGCTGTGACGGGATACAACCTGTATCAGGATGGTGAAAAAATCCTGACCACGGCAAATACCACAGCAGAATTAACCGGTTTAGCACCGCAAACGGCCTTTACTTTTGGTGTCAGCGCAGTGGATGCGGCAGGCAATGAATCGCTGCCTTCTACCCTGGTGGTGACTACAGGAGAAGAGCAAACGCCTGATATTACACCGCCAAGCCAGCCGGGGAACCTGGTAGGTGCAACAGGGGCACATTCTGTATTGCTGTCGTGGGATGCATCTACAGACGACCGTGGAGTAATCGGTTATGTCGTGCTTGTAGATGGCATCTTTTTCGACACCGTTGCCACAACTTCGGTTTTAGTCGACGGCCTGGATGCAGAAACGCTCTATTCGTTTGAAGTATACGCTTTTGACAATGCCGGGAACAATTCGACCCTGGCAGAACTTACGGTTTCCACCAATGAGGAAATCGTTACAGCCGAACCTGGCTTAGTTGCGCATTACCCTTTTGAAGGCAATGCCAACGACGTCACGCCGTATGCCAACCACGGCGTCATTGGCGGCAATCCGGTTTTTGAAACGCCTGGTCACCCGAACGGCGGCGCACTGAACATCAAATTCGATGGCGTCGGAGATTCCATCGTAGCGCCCAATGCAGTTCAGTTGATTTCAGATTACACCACCGTGAGTTTCTGGATCCGGGTAGACGGAACGAATATTGCAGATGCAGAGGCTTACATCCTCGATTTCGGTCACTGGAACGAACGTTGGAAAATTTCGTTGCCACAGCACCATAAAATTGTCTGGACGACCAACGGCAACACCCCGCAGTTCCCAACTTTCATTTCAGACATGGACAGCGGCGACGGCAACGAACTGGTAGAAAATTTCTGGTGGTACGTGACCATGGTTCACGATGGCACGAACGACATCATTTACATCAATGGGGAGCAGGCCAATATCAAACCGGTGCCTACCAAACTCAACACGACAGGGCTTACTCTGGGCATGGGCAACAACCCGGTTGAAGGAGGGCAGTTCTTCATTGGTGCGCTGGATGAATTGAAAATCTACAACAAAGCCCTGACTGCGTCTGAAATTCAAAACCTCTACAACGGAGGTACGACAGGGACAGACGACCCAAGCGCCGATTTGCTCCGGATGATCCGGGACGTGTATCCGAATCCGGTTACAGACCGACTCTGGATCAAACATGCGTTTCCGGGTAACCAGCCTTTACTGCTCCGCGTATTTGACGTGCAGGGTCGGCAAATTGCTGACCAGCGGTTTGGTAAAAATGAAGTACCTGCGGATCTGTTCTCCATTCAGGTGGAAAACTACCCTCAGGGGTCCTATTTCCTCAATTTTGTGCTGGGCGGAAAAAATCTTGGCTCTGTGAAGTTTGATAAGAAGTAAGGCAAAGGGGCAAGTTAGCAAGTTGACAAATAGGCAAGCCGGGCAATTCATTACTAATTTGATGCTCAAAATTTGCCCTTTTGCCAACTTGCTTCCTGCCTTTTTCCTCTTGCCAACTTGCCCCTTATTGCAAATAAATAAATTTTTACCACATTCCGCAGGTACCTAATTGACATGATAAACAGATTTGTAAAAAACCCTATTTTGACCACTAAAGACATCCTGCCCAGCGCACCGGATTTGGTGGTAGAGTGTGTATTAAACCCCGGGGTATTTGAATTTGACGGAAAAACCTGGCTTTTGCTTCGTGTGGCAGAAAGGCCGGTACAACAGGAGGGCCGGATATCTTTTCCGATCATGCAGGAAGACGGGCAATTGAAAATTCTGGAGTTTGCAAAAAACGACCCCGATCTGGATTTATCAGATACCCGGATGGTGCGCCATCGCGGTACAACTTACCTGTCTACGATTTCGCACCTTCGGTTGGTTTGCAGCGAAGATGGTGTTCATTTCCACGAACCTGAAGGCAGACCTGCAAAAATTATGGGAAAAGGCCCGCTGGAAAGCTTTGGCATCGAAGATTGCAGGGTCGCCCGGATTGATGGCGTATACCATTTGACTTATACGCAAGTGTCTGAAAATGGCGTAGGCGTCGGGCTCATCAGAACCCGCGACTGGCTTTCCTTTGAGCGGGAAGGCATGATTTTGCCTCCTCACAACAAAGATTGCGCGCTTTTTGAAGAAAAAATCGGAGAAAAATACTTCTGTCTTCATCGGCCTTCAGGGGTAGACCTTGGCGGTAATTTCATCTGGATTGCTTCTTCCCCCGACCTGATCAACTGGGGCGGACACCAATGCATCCTGCGTACCCGGCCGGGAAAGTGGGACTGCGCACGGGTAGGTGCAGGTGCCGCGCCCATTAAGACGGCAGAAGGCTGGATTGAGATCTACCACGGGGCGGATTTCGATCATCGCTACTGTTTGGGCGCAGTTTTACTCGATTTAAAAGACCCTTCAAAAGTGCTCGCCAGATCGCATGCGCCTTTGTTTGAACCGGAAACCGATTATGAAACCCGGGGCTTTTTTGGCAATGTGGTATTTACCAACGGCCACCTCGTCAACGGAGATGAAATTACCATGTACTACGGGGCTTCCGACGAGGTGATTTGTGGTGCAAAATGTTCTATTGAGCAGATTTTGAACGGATTGCGATAATTTCGGGATAATCAGATTAGGTGTCGGACACCTTCGAGGTGTCGGACACCTAATCTGATTATCCCGGCCAACCACCAACGATGAATAATAAACCTGTAAGCGAACTCAGTTTTTTCAAATCTCACCCGCTTAGTATGCGGGTCTTGTTACTGACCAACTTGATTTATGGTCTTGTGATTCCCATAATCGAGCTGTTCATTGGTGCGTACATCATGCGAAACTCCTCGGATATCAGCTTAGTGGTGATTTTTCAGCTGGCGGTTTATACCGGCATCCCAACCACTTTTATGATCAACGGCTACCTGCTGAGACGGGTTCCCATTTCGAGGCTCTATTCGCTGGGAATGCTGCTCAGCGGCGTCTCCATGACGGCAATGATGCTGCTGAACGAACTCAACACAGCAGGCGTATTTTTTGCGGGCCTGATCATGGGCTTGTCCTACGGTTTTTTCTGGGCCAACCGCGATTTTCTGGCATTGAATACCACCAATGACAACAACCGGAATTATTACTACGGCATCGAAACCTTTTTTTACACCATGACGGGCATCATCGTTCCGTTTTGTGCCGGCGCATTCATTGCGGCCACGCAGAAAAATGGCTGGTTTTCGGGTAATGTTAATGTTGCGTATTACATCTTAACCGGCTGCGTATTTGGGTTGACGATTTTGTCTTCGGTACTGGTACACCGCGGTGGTTTTCAAAACCCCAAAAATGCACCATTCCTGTTTTTTAATTTCGACCAGCTTTGGAATAAAATGCTGGGGCTGGCCGCACTGAAAGGAGTAGCGCAGGGGTATATCGTGACGGCACCTACGATGTTAATTCTTACACTGGTAGGCAAAGAAGGCTCCCTGGGACTGATTCAATCCATCGGCGCTTTGCTGTCGGCGATTCTGCTTTATGTATTGGGCCGGGTTACAGGACCAAAACACCGCCTGATGATTTATGGCATAGGCTGTTTGCTGTTTGTCGCCGGGGCTTTGTTTAATACTGGGCTGTATTCTTCTTTAGGAGTGATCCTGTTCATGATATGTCTGCTTTTTGCCCGCCCGTTGCTTGATATTGCTTATTTTCCGGTTCAACTGAAGGTAATAGACGTGATGGCTGAAATGGAAAAGCGAAATGAGTTTTCCTACATTTTTAACCATGAACTGGGACTGTACCTTGGGCGCTTGTTTGGATGCGGGTTGTTCATCGGTTTGGCATGGTATGTGAGCGAATATGCGGCCTTGCGGTATGCGCTATTGGTCATAGCAGTAGTTCATTTGATGGGATGGTTTATGATGCGTAATATTTTGAATGACAAATCCATGAGAGAAGTGAAACTTGAAAATCCTGGTTAATTATTTCCCGCAAAGGGGGCCGGGGATACGCTAAGTCCGCAAAGCGAGACGCCTTCCTTAGCGTCTTCTGCGAAATCGAAGATTCACGATAGTAAACCTTTGTGCCCTTGGCGGGAAATTTTAGACACTGATGTGGTTTGCACAATTACAACCAAGCATAACACATATCTAAAAACAGGCAAAATGAACAATTATAAAATACTCATCTCGCTCTCGTTCCCGCTCCTGTTCCTGATTGGCTCAGGATGCCGGTCCGTTCAGCCTTTCGAGCCCCGGGCCTCCGCTGTGGCGCAATTTGTGG
>JABWAJ010000475.1 GCA_013361075.1 Saprospiraceae bacterium
GAAACCTGGACTTTTGAAGAAGGGGCGGCATATTTGGTGCATGCCCTTACGGCTTATTATGGCATGGTTGTACTTGGTAATTTGCAGCAGGGGCAAACCGTACTCATTCACAGTGCAGCCGGCGGTGTAGGGCTTTGGGCAGGGCGGATTGCCAAAAAATTTGATGCCTATACCATCGGTACGGTGAGTAGCGCTTCCAAACTGGATTTGTTGAAGGCAGAGGGATTCGACCGGGCTCTGGTACGCCATCCAAAAACATTTAAATCCGACTTGCAGAATGCTTTAGAGGGCAGGCCGCTCCATGTATTGATGGAATGCATCGGAGGCAAAATTTTTCAAACGGGGTACAATCTGCTGGCACCCATGGGCAGGGCCGTCATCTACGGATCGGCACGCTATGCGCATACCGGCAACCGGCCCAATTTTCTCAAAATTGCCTGGAAATTCTTTTCGCGGCCAAAAATTGACCCACAGGCCATGACCAACCGGAATGTTGGGGTACTGGGCTTCAACCTCATCTGGCTTTACGAAAATGTAGACCTCATGCACCAGTTGCTGGATGCAATTGCAGCCCTCCAGCTGGAGAAACCTTATGTCGGACACGTCTTTTCATTTGATCAATTGCCCGAATCCATCCGGTTGTTTCAAACAGGAAGCACAACGGGGAAGGTAGTTGTGATGATTTAGTTCAGCACATCCGGAATTTGGCATTCTGCCTGAACCATCAAATAACACCAATGACTGCCAACCCCAAACAACAGCTTACAAGCGGTTTTTATTGACAATTTCCAGTAGTTCGTCGCGGTAATTTTTACCCACGGGGAGGTGTTTGGCAACATTTTTTTCCAGCACCTCTACCATATTGCCTACAATGGCGTTGATTTTGCTGATGTTGACGATGTAAGAACGGTGAATGCGTTTGAATTGCGAAACCGGCAATTTGTCTTCTAAGCTTTTCATTGTTTGCAGGGTAATGATCCGGCCCTTATCCGTACGGATGATGACATAATCTTTTAGCCCTTCAATGTAAATGATTTCTTCAAAATTGACTTTTACCAGTTTTTTATCGGCTTTGACAAAAATGAACTCAATCTTTTCTTCCGGTGCTCCCTGGGATACCTGCGCCGGTGCTTTATCCCGCTGCTGCAAATCCAATTGGTCCATGGCCTTATTGACTGCTTTGAGAAAGCGCTCCATGGAAATTGGTTTCAGGAGGTAATCTAGGGCATTGAGTTCAAATCCTTCAATGGCATAGTTGGAGTATGCTGTCGTAAAAATGACCAATGGTGGCCTATTGAGCGTTTTAAGGAAGTCAATTCCAGTAAGTTGCGGCATTTGGATGTCTAAAAACATCAGGTCAATATTGCCGTTTTTGAGCGCTTCATTGGCTTCGAATGCATTGTTGCATTTTTGAACCAAATTCAGTTCCGGGATTTTTTCGATGTAGGTTTCCAGGACATCCTGAGCGAGGGGTTCGTCGTCCACAATAATTACATTGATCATAACAACTGTTTTTGATTGGTGTCAATTCAAGTTAATCTTCAAATTTACAACATAACTATTAGGATTATCCTCAATATCCAGCGCATAATTTTCAGGGTACAGTAAATTAAGGCGCCTGTGGACATTGACCAATCCAATTCCGCCGCTTCTTCGCAGGTCTCGCGGAGGCAATACATCCGGTTTGCTGTTTTCAATAAAAAAATAAACAGTATTGCTTTCCACCTGCATCCGTATCAGCACAAAGCCTTTGGTAATGAGGTTGTTCAATCCATGTTTGAAGCTGTTTTCAAGAAAAGGAATGAACATTAGGGGGGCAATCTTTTGTTCACCGACCAGGCCTTCCACCTCAAAACGGATGTCAACTTTCTGGCCGTGACGCAAGCGTTCCAGGTCCAGATAATTTTGAATATAATTGACCTCCTTACTCAGCGGTACGCGTTTTTCATTGCACTCGTAGAGCATATAGCGCATCATTTCCGACAACTTCAGAACGATTTCCGGTGCCTGGTCCGATTTTTTTAAAGTCAGGGCGTACAGGTTATTGAGGGTATTGAACAGAAAGTGGGGGTTAATTTGTGATTTCAGAAACCGCAGCTCCGATTGCATAGTTTGGGTCTCCAATTCCTGCTTTTCTTTCAGTTGTTTTGACCAATCGGATACAATTTTGACAATGGTAGAAATTCCGGCAACCAGAAAAGAAACCAAAAAGTAAAAATTGCGGTTTTCTACCAACATTTGTTGCGCACCGGGATGTCCGCTGAATTTCAGAAAAAACACAATAACGTTCAGCGGGGTGATGATGACCGTGGAAAGGATCAGCAAACCGCAGTAGGTAAGAAATTTGTTCCGGGTCAGGTAATTTGGAATCAGGTAGTACAGGTTGAAGTAGACAATCAGACCATAGAAAAAAACGCGGATGATCTCATTGCTGAAAGTGAACCAAAATCCTTGCTCAAAACCTTCTATAAGGGTGAGGACGATTAGAGCAAACAACCAGAAAAGCGAATGGTATACCACCCGACGCGTGATAAAATCGTACAATCCGGCCCCAAAATCTTTGCGAAAGTCCATTTTATATACACTAAACTTGTATCCTGCCCAAAATAACCAATGGGGGAGGCAAAATAGGGATTATTCAGATAAACAACTTCAGTTTTTTGACCCTTTGCTTCGACGTCCCTGCTTTCGGTAATTGTATTGGAAGGTAAGGGTGTCCATGTTGGGGATTCTTTGTAACTTTGCGGCCAATTTTTTGCGTGCCCTGGCAAACAACCTGTTCAATGGCAACGCTGTTGTTTTTTTGATCGAATGGCCATGTTGCGGTGCTCGCCATTGCAACAAGCCTGATAATGCATAGTAAAAATGGTTTATTTGACGAGGCGGGAACGATTCAATGCCGCCCACAAACTTTGGGTTTCTGCCTGGGACGACGAAACGAACCGCCAGGTATTTGGAAAATGTGCCAACCAAAACTGGCACGGCCATAACTACGACCTTTTTGTAACCGTTAAAGGAACACCGGATCCGCTCACCGGTTTTATCGTCGATGTTAAGGTTTTGAGCCAATTGATCAAAACAGTGATTGTAGACCGGGTAGACCACGCCAACCTGAACCTCGACGTGGATTTTATCCCCGAAGGAATGCAACCAACTACTGAAAATTTAGTTATGCTGTTTTGGAAAGAATTGGAACCGCACCTTCAAGGCTGCAAACTTCACTCCATTCGCCTGCACGAAACTGAAAATATCTATGCAGAGTACTTCGGAGAATGATGTTGTTGGATAAGGTTTTGAAGCTGCCGGTGAAGCCATCGTAGAAAAATGACCGATATGACACAGCAAAGCAATGATTCCGGAGTACCGGAAGACGACCTTCGGATGATGACTCAAAACTACCATACCATCCTTGAACGACTCGGTGAAGATCCGGGCCGCGAGGGGTTGTTAAAAACGCCCGAGCGTGCAGCTAAAGCCATGCGTTTTCTGACAAAGGGGTATGAAGAAGACGCAGAAGCCATCCTTCGGTCTGCCATGTTCCGGGAAGATTACAGCGAAATGGTGGTGGTCAAAGACATTGAGCTATACTCGCTCTGTGAGCACCACCTGCTGCCATTTTTTGGCAAAGCCCATGTTGCCTACATTCCTAATGGTCATATTGTCGGATTGAGCAAAATTCCCCGCGTCATTGATGTGTTTGCCCGGCGCCTCCAGGTCCAGGAACGCCTCACAGACCAGATTTTGCACTGTATTCAAAATACCTTAAACCCACTTGGAGTAGCCATTGTCATCGAAGCCAGACACATGTGTATGATGATGCGGGGGGTGCAAAAACAAAATTCACTCACTACGACTTCAGCCTTTACCGGTGAATTCCAGCGGGTGGAAACGCGCAGTGAATTTTTGTCTTTGATTGGATCCCGGTTGCATTGATCCAGAGGAAGGCTAAAGGAATGTAATTGATTAAAATCCAGTGTTAAAAACCTAACTACTACTTTGTTATGAAAGCATATGTTTTCCCGGGGCAGGGTGCCCAATTTCCGGGTATGGGTAAAGATCTTTATGAAAGTTCGGAGCAGGCCCGTTCTTTGTTTGAGCAGGCCAATGACATCCTCGGGTTTCGCATTACCGATGTGATGTTTGAAGGCAGTGAAGAAGACCTGCGGCAAACAAAAATTACACAGCCGGCTATTTTCATCCATTCCTGCATTACTGCACAATTGGCCGGCGATGCTTTTCGTCCCGACATGGTTGCAGGCCATTCACTGGGAGAATTTTCAGCACTGGTAGCTGCAGGCGCTTTGTCTTTTGAAGACGGACTCCGGCTGGTGCAACAACGGGCACTGGCGATGCAAAAAGCCTGCGAAGCCGTTGAAGGCACCATGGCGGCCATTCTGGGCCTTGAAGACGAAGTTGTGGAGCAGGTATGCGGGGGCATTACGGATGAAGTTGTGGTACCGGCTAACTACAACTGCCCGGGCCAACTGGTGATTTCCGGCAGTGTGCCAGGCATTGACCTTGCGATTGAAAAACTTACAGCGGCCGGCGCCCTTCGTGCCATGAAACTGGCTGTCGGAGGAGCATTTCACTCCCCGCTGATGCAGCCCGCGCAGGACGAACTGCGCGCTGC
>JABWAJ010000476.1 GCA_013361075.1 Saprospiraceae bacterium
AGCATCGAATGTTCCCGTTTCGTGCCGTAGGTACGCAATAAAACGTCAATATTACGTACCTACGGCACGGAAAACCATACGAAATGCTAAAGGGCTACCAACATTTGGTCCCGATGGGACCGTATTAATGAAAATTCGGGATGACTCATGGTTGCTCGCATTGAACAGGATGCACCTTACAAGCGCTTACCGAACGGCAATTTTATACGTTTGCCCGGCATTGGTTACACTTCCGCTTTGCACCGGAGCAGCATTGCGAATCTGCATGATCCCGGCCACATGAGGAGTAGCCATAGAAGTGCCCGTCAGTGTGGCATACCCACCATTCAGATAAGTACTGTACACACTGGTACCCGTAGCGATCCAGTCTACCGGACCACTGCTGCTGGTATTGTAATTGCCCCCGTAAGTCGGGTCGTTGTAATACGTTTTATTGCAACGCATATTGGTCACGGTGAAAATATTGGTGCCGTTGACGCAAGCCGGCTGGTAGTGCGCTGCGTTGGCGTAATTGTTGCCCGATGCCAGTGCAATGCGCGTTCCGGCGTTGCCCATCGCCTGCAGGGCAGTGCGGTAGCTGGAGCCGGTAGAACAACCACTGGTTCCGTAGTAACCTCCAAGGCTCATGTTGACCACATCGCCGGCCAGGTCGTTGGCGGCTACGTGGTTGACCCCCGAAAGGATAGTGGAAGTAGCACTGCCGCCACTGCAAGGGAATACGCGAACCGGCACAACAGGAGCGCCCGAAGCTACACCAATCACCCCAATGGTGTTGTTAAGTGCAGCGGCCGTTCCTGCTACGTGGGTGCCGTGGCCATTGCAATCTTCGAAGCTGCTGCTACCTGGCACAAAGGATACGGCGTAAGCCGTGTTGGTTACTACACTCAGATCGGGGTGATCGGTGTCAATGCCCGAATCAATGATCCAGATCCAGCGATCGGTGCCGGCTGCTGCAGCGCCGCCTGCATTGGTAATTCCGCAAGGCGTGGTTTGGGCTCGCCCGGCGTCCTGAACGACCTCTTCCACGGTGAACGGCGGCAATTCCACTACGCGGTCGTACTCAACCAATCCGAGGGCATCGCTTTTTTTCACCCGTTCGAAGGCTTCGTCGCTCAGGCGTACAGCAACCCCACTTTGTACGGCGGTGTAATAAGCCAGAACAGCATCCTGGCTGATGCCTTCTTTTGCCAGCCAGGCATTGATCTGGTTTTCAACCTGTTTGCCATACTCAGCCATCAAGGCGCTTTTTTCTGAGCGGTTGCGGATGGGCTGGGTCAGGTAGGTAATTGCCGGCGCAATTTTATCCTCTTTGAAAATAAGGATGTACTGGCCTTCAATAATGGCACCTTCATCGCTTTGAGGAGTTACCAGGGTGGTTTCGTCCAATACGTCGGACACGTTTGAGTTGGTGCAGGCACTAAACAGCGCTGCTGCGAAAATTGTGAATACTGCAAAAGAGAGATAAGATCTCATGGTTGTAATTTTTAATTATATGAACCAATAAGAATAACCGACTATACCTGTGCAAAAGCACATTTGGCCTATACCTGCTGAAAAGTGCAGGTAAACATCATTGTGTGATTGTCGTAGTGTGGTTGTTAGAAACTGTGAAAGCGAGGAAAGTATTATCCTGAAAAAATAAAAAAAAGTTATTATTTATTCCTCAAATACAGGGGAAGTAGTTTTTATCTGTCGGATAACGGGATAAATATAGAATGATTGACGGTAGATAACAAGTGTAACAGGAAATTTTTTTTAATGTATCTTCGTTACACCTATACCGTTTCCGGATTAACTCCCAAAAGTTGTTTTTAGTTAACATTTCATTTAACCTTAAATCCAAATCAATGAAAACGTTGATTTTCTCAGCAGTAATAAGCTTACTGCCTGCCTTTACGGTTTTTTCCCAGGTTTATATTGATTTTAAAGAGTACGACTGGGAAGAAATCGAATCTTGCACCCAATGCCAACCTTGCCGGGGCGAACTTAGTGACAAAAAAGAAGTGGAAAAACGCATTGCTTTCCGTTGTAAAGAAACCCTCATTGAAACCTGGAAACTTAACAAAATCAGTTTTTCAGCATGTGATTCAATCCATGTTTCCATTACCAATTCAGCAGGAGAAAAGAGCGAATTCAATACGGAAGCAGAGGCTTTAAAAACGATGTGCGCACTAACTTACAGGTTTTGCCCATCCGCGATACCCGCAAAATATTCCGGAATGCAAGGGGGTTACAGCGCTCAACTTGCTGCCTTACTCGAGGCTGAATATTCCGACCCTGCAAGGTTAGCAAGCATCACTGAGGAGTCGCTCTCCGGCAATCAATTTTTCAAAATGGTTGAAGTAATGCCGATTCTGGCAGGGTGCGATCAAAAAAACATTTCTGAGGAGATGAAGAAAAAATGCTCTGACTACAAGTTGATAGAATTTGTTGGTCAGGAGCTAAGGTACCCCGATATTGCAAGGCAAAATGGGATAGAAGGAACTGTTGTTATTTCGCTTGTAATCGAGAAAAACGGCACAATCGGAGACGCAACGATTGTCCGCGACATTGGAGGAGGTTGTGGAGAGGAAGCCTTGCGGGTGGTTCAACTGATGAATAAAAAGAAAATCAGATGGTCGCCCGGAATGGTAAGGGGGAAACCTGTGAGGGTACAATTTTATTTACCGGTTAAGTATAAGCTATCTTAAAAGTAAGGGCCTCTTTCCTGTTTTGCGACAATCCCATACTCAGATGTTTGGTAGTCCGGAATGCAAGTGTACATTTGTTGTAAAACAAGCGAAAATGCCGGAACAGGAAAAAAAACAAGGCCAGTTGATTCAGGCCTTTGGATTGCAAACCGCCATCATCCTGGTTGTAAGTTCCATTATTGGGTCGGGGGTTTATAAAAAAGTTGCCCCCATGTCGGAGGCACTGCAATCGCCGGGACTGGTATTAATGGCCTGGTTGTTGGCGGGTATCGTCACCATGTTGGGCGTACTGACCACCGCTGAAATTGCCGGGATGGTATCCGGAAGCGGTGGTCCGTTTGCTTATTTCAACCGGATTTACGGGCGTAGATTTGCCTTTTTTTATGGCTGGGGGAGTTTCACAGCCATCCAGTCGGCCTCTATTGCTTCAATTTCCTATGTTTTTGCCCATTCTTTTAATGCGGTAGTTCCGCTGCCCCGCTTAGATGCAGCAACAGAAAAAATTAAAGTATTAGGGATTTTCTATCCTTTTGAAAACCTCGGAGTTAAACTGGCCGCAGTCCTGTTGATTTTGCTGCTGGCTGCCATCAACTACCGCGGCGTTCGTCAGGGAGGCAGGGTCAGCAACATCATCACCAATACGGTCATTGCCAGCATCCTGCTCATCATCGTGCTGGGGCTTACGATGGGAGTTGGCAGCATGGAGAATTTTCAGACTGTCGCGTCCGCGTACCCTCCGGAAAGTTTCGGTACCGGAAACGCAGGCATTCTGACCGCGCTTTTTGCGGCCATGCTCAGTGCTTTCTGGGCCTACGAAGGCTGGATTACCCTGGGCTTCATGGCTGGTGAAATAAAAGATCCGACCCGCAACATTCCGCGTTCACTGATCTTCGGAACACTCATTGTAATAGCCGTGTATTTGCTCATTAACTTTGTATACCTGTATGTATTGCCAATAGATGAAATGATCGCGGTAGCCAAAGACACCAATAAAATTGCGGCCATTGAAGTCATTCGAAGGCTTTTCGGCGATACCGGCGTTTTGTTGTTATCGGTTCTTATCGTGGTCACTACTGCCGGATGTACCAATACGACCATCATGGCTGCTGCGCGTATTTACTATGCGATGGCAAAAGAAGGTGTGTTTTTCAAAAAAGCCGCACACATCCATCCGCGCTACCACACTCCGGGCAATGCACTCATTTACCAGTCTATTGTTTCCTGTGCCCTGGTTTTTTCCGGCAGTTTTGATCAGTTGACCAATATGCTCGTTTTTGTGCAGTTCATTTTTTACGGGGCTGTTGCCGTAGGGGTGTTCATCCTCCGCAAGCGCGAACCCGATACGCCACGCCCCTACAAGGCAGTAGGCTACCCTGTGGTGCCGGCACTGTACATCCTGTTCTGTGCTTATCTCGTGATCAATACCCTCATCACCGATCCGCGCAATGCGGGCCTCGGGTTGGGCCTGGTGCTGCTGGGTACTCCTTTTTATATGTTCTGGACGAGTCAAAACCAAAAGAAGCCTGACCCGACCGTGATGGATGATCTATAGATTCCGGGTATTTTTTATCCTGCAATGAACATGAGTCATCCCGAATTTTGGTTAAAAAAGACCTCGGAGAGATCGTCTGTTTGTAGAAAATAATCGAAATGCAATTTTTCGACCTCGGTACCGCCGAGCGTAGGAAGTGCATAAAAGCAGTGTATAAACTCGATATACCATGTTCTGAAAACGAGCTTGTCAGCACTTCATTGGAACCTGCAATCTTGTCGCATGGAGTCGCCATACAGCGCCCCGAAAGGCGGATCTGCTCGCGGTGGGCAGGGTTGCGGGTGAGGCGCCTATTTTTGCCTTTCAGGGACCTTTGCGCAGGTTAAACAATGAACATCAGCCAGATACACCTGTGCTTTTGACGTGAAAACCAGGCAAAAATCA
>JABWAJ010000477.1 GCA_013361075.1 Saprospiraceae bacterium
GTAAAAAAACGCAGCACCATAGGCGCCGGCGACAGCATGGTGGCCGGCATGGTATGGGCGTTGAGTGCGGGAAAATCGCCGCGCGAAATGGCCCAGATTGGCGTGGCCTGCGGTACCGCGGCAACCCTGAACCCCGGAACCGAATTGTTTCACCCGGAAGATGTGTGGCGTTTACACCAATGGATACTCACTTACGGCGAGCGGTACCGGATTACGGATTTCTGACAGAAAATTAGCACGTACCGGCTTCGATCCTTAAATTTGCCGGCTTCATACTTTTGGCTAAACAAAACATGATCAATTTAATTCTTTTTGGCCCACCCGGTTCGGGCAAGGGCACCCAGGCAGCCTTACTCGTGGAAAGATACCAACTCGTCCATATCAGCACGGGCGATTTGTTCCGCAATGAAATTGGAAACAACACACCACTCGGGTTACAAGCCAAAGCGTATATGTCAAAGGGCGAATTGGTGCCCGACGCCATTACTATTGGAATGTTGCGCAATAAAGTGGAGACCCACCCGGAAGCGCGCGGGTTTATCTTCGATGGATTCCCCCGGACGATTGCCCAGGCCGAGGCGCTCAATCAACTGCTGGAGGAGGAAGGCACACAAGTACATGCCCTTCTGGCGTTGCAGGTGGACGACCATGAAATTATCAAACGGATCAAACTGCGGGGGCAAACCTCTGGCCGAAGCGACGATATGGACGAAAAGGTTATCCAAAACCGGATCGATGTATATAAAAATGAAACCACACCGGTTTTTGATTTTTACGCCCATCTTGGAAAAAGCCACCGGGTAGAAGGTATCGGTTCCGTACCGGAAATTTTTGACCGCCTATGCCACCTCATCGACGCCATCGACCAACGATCCGCCTTGCGGATACATTGACGGCGATGCCAGGTTTACCATAAAAGATGCTACTTTTGCAGGGGCAATACTTGTCAACCATCACCTATGACTATTCCAACCAATCCCTGGCAGGCGCTGATGCAGCGATTGCCAGCGCCGCTTCAAAATCGCTATTACCTGGTACTCCTGGTCTTTTTTTTCATCATGATTTTTTTAGACAAGCACAGCCTGTGGACGCAGTGGCGACTCCACCGGGCTTTGCAGCGCCTTGAAGCCGACAAGGAAATGTATGAGCAAAAAATAAAGGAAGCACGCGAAGAAGCGGAGGATTTCGAACTCACCAAGGAAAAATTTGCCCGCGAGCACTACTATATGAAACGCTCCAATGAGGACGTGTATATCATCAAAGAAGATAAATAACTTGTTTTTTCATGTCTGTTTTAGTCAATAAACACTCCAGGATTATTGTCCAGGGATTTACTGGTAAAGAAGGTACGTTCCATGCCAGCCAAATGATTGAGTACAAAACGAACGTGGTCGGCGGCGTAACTCCCGGGAAAGGAGGCCAGACCCACCTCGACCGTCCGGTGTTCAATACGGTGGAACACGCCGTAAAGGCCACTGGCGCCGACACCTCGATTATTTTCGTGCCGCCGGCTTTTGCCGCCTTCTTTGCCAGTTCATCCACTTCGGCTCTGCTCTCCGCGTCAATGGAAAACAAAACTTCCGCGCCTTTTTTTGTATCTGCAATGGCATGTTGGGTGAAATTTTTAAACGCGGGTTCCGCAAAAAGCATTAGGACGATATTTTTGCTGCCGACGAAAAAGCTGGCTGATTCGTCGCTGTTGCCGTAATGCGGGTTCAAAGCAAATCCAAGCTGGGTGAAAAACTCTCTCGATTTTTTGACGTCCTTCACCGGCAGATTGATCCAAAGCTCTTTGGTCATAATGATTTCTTCCTTTCGTTAAAAGATGATCTTTTGAACTTCTGTTTTGCACCGCTAGAATGTCAACCACCGATTATCCTTACTTCGAGTGCTCGAGCATTCCGTGCACGAAATCTCCTGCACCATCCCATCGGTGAGTCGAAAATAACAATGCAGCCTTGCGACGCGCAAGTTCCGTCACAATCAATGCAAAATCCGGGCAAAATCAAATGCGTCATTGTGTTTTTCCCTCTCGCCTCGGCTCGTAGCACAGGAACACTTTACCATTGCCGAAGGTACGCGACCTTGTCAGCTTCAAGGTCAGTTTCTCCTTGAGGCCGTCGAACAACGTTCTCCCTTTGCCAAGCACGATAGGATTCACCACAAACTGGTATTCATCGATCAAGCCCTCTTGCGCCAATTGCGACACAATGCTGCCGCTGCCCAAGATCACCATGTCTTTTCCAAGTTCACTTTTCATCTTTCGCATTTCCGTTGCCGGGTCGCCTTTTACCAGCTTGGTGTTGTTCCATGACGCTTGGTCCAGCGTTCTCGAAAACACCACCTTGGGCATACGGTTCATGCCTTCGGCCACTGCAGGCATATTCTCCATCGCAAACGGCGTCGGCCAGAAACTTGCCATCATATCATAAGTGGTTCTACCAAACACCAGCACACCTCCGCCACTTGCGTTCTCTGAGACAAAGGTATTCCATTCCGCATCGCCTTGATCCGCTTTTGCCCAGCTCATGTCGCCGTTTATGTCAACAAAGTAGCCATCCAGCGAAACATGATTGAACACGGCTAGTTTGCGCATGTCACTCTTCCTTTCTAATCTGTGTGTCTATGTATTCCGGCTTTGACTTTCTGTAGCGCCAGTCACCTCTTGAATGCATATTGGAGAAGAACGACTCCACAGTCATGTCCTTGCCCACCGGGCGGTGTTCATTTTTTTGTGCCTAAAATTATTTCAAGCTTGCAGCGAGCTTATCGAGGCACTGCTCCAAACCGAGCTTGGACATATCGCGCATCTGGCCCAACCTCCAGCCGTATTCGATAGCAGTCAATTCCGTTTTATCGCCGGCGCGCTTGAACGCCAAAAGGGAGGGTATCTCTTTCGGGAAATCGGCGGGCATGCCGATCGTGGTGGGATCAATTGGATTGCCATCTTTGTCGGACAGGCCTTGCGTGAACTCGATGCGTTCCGCGGGTACAATCTTGTTGTAAACACCGGCGGTGTAGAAATCCGCGTTGTTCATTTCATGCGGCGCGCGCATGTGGAAGAGAAACTTGCCGCCCTCGCGAAAATCGATTTTGCACGAAGGCGAGGTAAAGCCGGTCGGTCCCCACCATTTCACAACTTGCTCGGGGTCGGTCCACGCCTTCCACACCGCTTCGAGCGGCGCGTCGAAGACGCGCGTGAGGACGATATCTTGTTTGCCTGATTCCGCGGTATTCTTCAAATTGACCAGGCCGGCCTCGAAGTCTTTGCCGATCAAGCTGTCCATGTCGACAAAAACACTCATGACCTTGCCGAAAAATTGATATGGCCCTTGCATCGCCCACGTGACTTTTGTGGCATCGCCTTGAGGGACCAATGTGAACTCGGCGGTGTTGTGATTCTCAAACGGCTCGATGAAATCCAGCTTGAGGCTGAGCTTGGAAGAGGGAGAAGATTCTACAATCTCCATGCGCCCAACCCCAACGTCACTATTGCCGCTCCATTCATACACGGCGCCCGTGCCGATTGCTGCGCCGCTGAAGTTTCTTCGCATTGCAGGATCTAATTTCTCCCACGGTGACCAAGTAGCCCAACTGCGAAAATCGTTGAGGTGCGCAAAGATCGTTTCCGGCGCAGCTTTGATGCTCATCGTGCGCTCAATCCGGAACGTGTCCGGTTTGCTTGCCGCAAACGTGAGCAACGCGGCCACGATGACAGCGAGCAAAACAACCGTTGAAGCAATGACTTTTTTCACTTTGATACTCCTTTTGATTTAATATGGTGGCACTCCGAATCAGTTGAATCTTCATCGCAATTATCTATGTCAATTTTGCATCTCTAAAGCGCACCTGCAATTTTCAATATAAAATCACTCCGTGTCAACCCTATGTCAGCAGCACAAAGCATACACAACTCTTGTAGGCGTTTTTTAAAGACGAACAGTCGCCATGTAGCGCAAATAGGTTTCCTGTATGGCGTCTTCGGCCTCCATCACGCTGCCCAACATGCGGTAGGCGATGGTGAACAAATACGGCCGATATTGGCTGAACGTCTCTTCGTGAGAAAGGGTTTGTGAAAACTGATCTGCCACGTCCTACCTTTTTACCTGTTCCCTCTCCGGCACAGGGATCAGAAACAACCACAAAAACAGCCCGGCAAAAAGCACCAATGGCACTGTGTCTACCAGCCAGTGTGCCAGCGGCTCGCCAGGTGCATCATACAGGTGATTGGCAGCATGGAGCAGGTTAGCTGCCACAACAACTGCAATTAACAAACGGTGTTTAAGTGGTTCGCGGGCTGCTACCAACAATGCAATGCCGATGGGCAAGGTGAATGAGCCTAAATCGCCCATGTAATGACGGTTGAAGGGTGGAAAACGGCCGATGTTTTCAAAAAACCACACAGGCACAGCCAACAACGCCACCCCAACGAAGGTATAAAAAAAGCCAGCCAGGGCAACACCCCCGGAAAGTAATTGACTTTTCATAAAAACCTCAAAAAAGCCTGGGGTTCAAACCCCAGTCTAGTCAAACAAACATGTTAAAACACGTTAAGAGAGTCGCTTTTCAACCTGTTTTAACAGGTTTGGTTTGTTTGCCATCG
>JABWAJ010000478.1 GCA_013361075.1 Saprospiraceae bacterium
ACCATGCTTACCGGATATGTAGAGGAAAACGGCGATCAACGCATGTGGCTGACTGGTATGGATGCGGAAGGAAACCTTTTATTCGAAAAAATTTTCCCGGTGTCACAGGCAATCCGCGGAAACAGTATTGCCCGTTTGGATAAAAATACCATGGTCATAGCCGGAGATGTTACCGATAAAGCACTCCGGAGGAACGGCTTTTTCTGCAAAGTAAGTTTACGGGGCGAGATATTGGCCTACAAAAGCCTTGGCGGACGCGAAGACGACTTTCTGGCAGCTGTTCAACCCTTGCAGGACGGGCGCATCGCACTTGCAGGCAAAAGCAAGTCTTTCCTTCGGGGCAGCCGGCGGGATCGGGCCTGGGTGGTGATCACTGACCAGGAAGGCAACCTGCTGGAGGAACGCTACTACGGCAGCAAAACCAACGATGAAAGCTCCTGGCTCCTTCAATCCCATGAAGGCAGCCTTTTTTCGGGTGGTTTTTCCTCACAGCAGATCCTCAAGGCGGAGCAGGCCTGGGTTTTTAAATTGGGCCATTCCTTTAATGTTCGTCCGCCGGAACAGCCGCTGTCGCTTAAGCCAGGTGCCGTTTATTATTCCAATGGTACTTTTATGGAACCCGGAGGCCGGGCTTTCTTTAATTTGACCCTCAACAACGAAGACAAAGGTCTGATCGGATTGAAGGCAGTAATTGAGGTAGAAAATGCTTTTTCCGGAACCGCTGTTTTGCAAGAAACAGCATTGCCCGTTTTGCTGCCCAATGATGCCCCGATACTGGGACTGCCTTTGTTTTTTCAGGAAAATACAACCCTGGGTACACAACGGTTCAAGGTTCGGGTTTACCAGGGAACAAGATTAATCAGTGATGCCGCTTTTTTCAACATCAATATAGGAGCGGTTACTTCCCCCCGGCTGGCCCTGAGCCTGTTGTCTCAACCTTCTGACAACCAGTTGGGTATTGAAGTTCACAATGCCGGAAACAGTGCAGCGCAGGGCGTCAGTTTGTTCGTTTCCTCCGACAGGTCAGGTGCTTTACCTGATCAACACTACATCGGAGAAATTCCTGCAGGAGAGACCCGTCAGAAAATATTCCCTTTCAGTCCGGTCGGCATGGATGGTTTGGTAACCATCAGGGTAGCCGATGCTACTTTGTTAGTCACCGATACGTTAGTCATCCAGCCCAAATTGCCGGAAACTACCCCCGTAAAAATGGATACGACGGGCAAACGCGATTACCTGACCGCAATATGGTTTTCTCCCAACCCGGATCAGTTTGATCGCAAAGAGATTGTGTGGTCGGAGGGAGAAATCATCATTCAGGTGAAAGTCGTGTCTAATAAGGGGTTGGATAAACAGCATTTTTGCATCGAAATCAACGGGCAACCCTGTGTGCAGGGCATGAAATTTGAAGAGGTTGAAATGAAAGGTTCGCGCTTCAGCAAAACCTTCCAGCAACGCATCAAACTGGGAGAAGGCGTGAATTCTTTGCGGGCATTTGTGCAGAATGAAGCCGGAAAAACAGAGACAGAACCCCTCAAAATCATTTATACACCCAGAAAACCCAACCTGCACGTCCTGTCTATCGGTGTTCCTGCCGTAGATTTAAAATATACAACCAAAGATGCCCGGGATTTCGTACAGGCACTTACTTCCACCAAGTTGAAGAATACGGCTTTCCAGGCTGTTTTTTTGGATACCTTATTCGTTGAAGCGACGACAACCAAAACAGAAATCCTGAAATGCCTTCGCCGCATGCAATACCGGTTTGATGATCGCCAGATTGCCCCCCAGGATTTGCTGCTGGTCTTTATTTCGTCGCACGGACTTAGCCTGGGAGAAGGCGGATTCAGGATTGCAGCAAGCGATTTCGACGGTCCTTTTGTAGAAGAAACCAGCCTTGATTTTGAAAAAGAAATTGTGGATTACCTGCGCCCCACAGCATGCCGCCAGTTGTTCGTCCTGGATGCCTGCCATAGTGGTACTGCCGATTCGCGCACAAAAACATCCGGAATGGCGGAATGGGCAGCCAGCCAGCACCAGCTGAATATGTTGGTTTCCTGCCGTGCGGAAGAATATAGTTACGAAGATGATCAATGGGAAAATGGTGCGTTCACAGAAGGATTGATTGAGGCAATTCGGGTGTTTGCCTCCCGCCCCCAAAGCATTGATCTAAACAATGATAAAAAACTGGATATGAAAGAGTTATTTGTCTTTGTCAACAAGCGGGTACCCGAACTGGTACAAACCAAACGCCCCAAACCACCAACCAGCCAACACCCGATGATGATCCTGAATGATCAGACCCATCCTTTAATTTTATTTGATTCAACCGGAAGGTAACCAGCCCATAATCTCTCCACAAATCATGCGCAACATTCAACGTTACATCGCTGTTTTTTTGCTTTGCTTTGCCGCAAAATTGTATGCACAGCAGTTGCCCTACTACACCCAGTTTCGGAATTACCAAAGCATCATTAACCCCGGATCGGTGAACAGCGAGTTTTTCCTGTACGAATACAATGTGTCATTACAGGCGAATTACCGCGCACAATGGATTGCTCAGGATGAAACGCCGCGAACCATGCACCTTTCCGGTGAATACATTTCCAATTTCGGCGGTGCCTTCGAATTGTTGGCCGGCGCAATGGTACTTCAGGACCGCACCGGACCGCAAAGCCTTACGGGCACGTACGCCCGCATTGGGAGTATTTTTGCAAAAGACCCTTACAAAGGCGCATTTTCGCTGGGTTTTAGTTTCGGGTCAGTGCAGTACCGGATCGCTGCCGACCGGCTGGTTTGGAAAGACCCCGATGATCCCAATATCCCCGACAACAATATCTCTGTGAGCCGCCCCGATATTGGCGTCGGGCTTTTTTACTACCGCCGCCTGAAGAATGGTTTTTTTACAGAAGACAATATTTACATCGGACTGTCGGTGCCCCAGGTCCTGGGCACAGAAACGATGGTTCAAACGCCCGACGATTCTGTTTCCATCAGTCGTGTTCCTCACATTTTTGGTACGGCCGGCTGGTACCATTTCATCAATGAAGATGCTTTCTTTGAAGTATCGGGCTGGCTAAAATACGTTGCCGGCGCCAGGCTCAACCTGGACCTTATGGGCAGGTTTCAACCCACCCGTACATTTTGGGTAGGAGGCGGTTTCAACCTGAATGGAATTGTACACCTCGAAGCAGGACTCAATGTGCCCGGGTTTGTGTTTGATGATGCCAATTTGAAAATTGGCTATGCTTTTGATTACAACATTTCTGCTTTTGACATCCCGTTTGGTACTTCTCACGAAATTACCTTAGCCTATATGTTCGATACTTACCGGCGCCGATAGCATTGCCCGGGCTTCAGTAACATTCTCCGGGAAACGCAATATCATCAGGGCACTAAAGCCCGGATCATTGCCATGCCTGAACATTTGATGTTGCTTCGCCAGTTTTTTTACCCGCGGCGTAGTTTGCTTTTCATGAGTCTGACGCTCGATCTGCTCGCCAGCATTTCCACCATAGCCCTCCCGGTAATGGCATCACAGGCTTTTGCCATTTTACTGGGTTTCAATTCCATGCGTTGGCGATGGATGTCAGATGCCGCTGCTGCCAAGGATTTTTCAGTAATCCTCATTGCTACAGCCAGTGTATTGCTGGCCAAAACAAGCCTCGAGTACTTGCGGATGCGGTTACACGGACGTATCGGTGAAGATTGGAGCTTCTGGCTTCGCAACCGGATTTTTCAGCACCAGTTGACAATTGACCTGCAATATTATGAAGACAAAGGCATTGGCAGATACTTACTCCGCTACAGCGGCGATCTGGGTAGTGCGCAGCAGTTTGTCACCAGGGGCATTCTTCAATTCGCAGCCGATCTCACTTTGCTGATCTTGGGGATCGTTGTCATTTTTTTACTCAACCCCTATCTAGGCGGGGTAGTTGGTATGTCGCTGCTTGTGTGGCTGTTTGTTGTGTCCGGAATCAACCATATGGCTGGCAAGTCTGAAACGGTGAAGCAAAATAACAAATCGGAGTTACTGGCTTTCGTCAATCTCAGGCTGTTAAACATGGCGTCCGTAAAATTCCTAAACCGGGAAACAGGGGAAATCCGGCAGTTTGAGCGAAAATCTGAACACATCCGGCAATCAGGCCTGCAATATGCTCACTGGAAGGCGCTGGCCGCCTCGATCAATACTTTCGGAGTTTATGCCATCTTCCTATTGGTTTTGTGGGTCATTTCCGTGCAACAGCACACCAATCCCGAAATTTTGTCTGCGAATACCTTTGCAGTCATGATGTTGTTGCTGTCTTTGCGCAGCTTGTTTGGAAGGGCGTTTCAAGTTGGACTCATCTGGAAAAAAGGAGGAATTTCATTGAAAAAAATAGCAGGTTTGCTTTCGTTGCCTGCTGAGCCGGGGCGAACTCCTGTCGAAAAAATGACCGTCCCCGTTGGCCCGCTGGTTTTCAGGGAAGTAAGTCATTGCATGGCAGGGCAGCAAATTTTCAATAATTTGTCTTTTACCCTCCTTCCGGGTTCAACAGGCCTCTTACATGGCACAACAGGCACCGGAAAAACGGTGTTGACCAAACTTATAGCGGGCCTTT
>JABWAJ010000479.1 GCA_013361075.1 Saprospiraceae bacterium
GTGACGGCAGCGCCACAGATTTCGTCGTAATTAATTATGAACCCAACGTGCAGCCCAAGCCTGAAGTGCGTTTTGTGCAACCCGCAAAGGCAGGTTCACTTTCCAGGGGGGGCACGTCAGAAATCATTGCCGAAATCAAAAACGTGACTGCAAAATCGGACATCGTGCTGAAGGTAAACAATGCGACAAACCAGGATTTTACGTTTGATGCGGCTAAAGGGGAATTGCGTGCACAAATCACACTGGCAGCCGGCGTAAATACGATTGGCATTGAAGCGACGAACAATGCCGGTACCGATCAGGAAACTACGACCATCCTGTTCAACCGGGTTGGGAGTGTTCAGCCGCCGGTTGTGACGATTTCGTCAGTATCACAGCCTACAACCAATCCATTGAACCCCAATGTAGGCCGGAGTACGGTAATTGCCGCCATAGAGCACGTTTCATCGAAGGATCAAATCACTTTTTCGATCAATGGCCGACGAATCAGCGATTTTTCCTTCAATGCGAAAACCGGAAGCTTCGATTGTACGTTTGAACTGGAAAGAGGCGAAAATAACCTCAAACTGCGCGCCGAAACGCCCAATGGGGCGGATGAAGAGACCAGAACAATAAACTTTTAATCCAATAACCCGTCTGATTTCGTATAACGATCACAAAGTTGTTTAGCGGAGTGCTTGTAACTTCGTGATCAACAACAGTCGGGTGATTTCTCGGAGGGCGGCACCTTAGCTGCCCTCTTTTTGTTTTACCTTTGTTGTACCACCAACTGCATTAAAACCACCCGCACATGTCTGCAATTTCACCCGCCATTGCCCTGGAGCAGCTGACCAGCTCGGGCAACCTGTTTCTTGAAGTATTCCGACACGGAAGCCTTGTTGTAGAAATTTACCGTCCTGAAAAAGTGGACCTGCAACAACCCCATACCCGCGACGAAATTTACGTCGTCGTAGCCGGCACAGGCCAATTTGAGTGCGGCGGCGTACTCACCGGATTTGGCCCTGGGGATTTTCTGTTTGTTCCGGCTTTTGTACCACACCGGTTTGTTGATTTTTCAGAAGATTTCTCCACCTGGGTGTTTTTTTACGGGCCGGAAGGAGGGGAGTGAGTAAAGGGCAGGCAGGAAGGGGCAAATTGGCAAATTGGCAAGTAGGCAAAGGGGCAAAGGGGCAAGTAGGCTTTCATATATGTTAAATAAAATTATTTGTTTGTTTTAAAAAGATTTATCAAACAAAATTGTTTTAAATTCTTATCTTTACGGGAAGAATTCACCATCTTTTTAAACAAACAAAAACAGCTTATGAAAGCCTTAAAAATTGGCGGGATTACCCTGCTGGCCCTGCTTGGCATCGGCCTGATCCTTTCACTCATTGCACCCAAAGAAATGCTGGTAGAGCGATCGGCTGTCATTGCCGCACCCCGGGAAGTTGTTTTCAAACAAATTTCTACGTTTGAAAAACGCGACGCCTGGTCGCCCTGGATGAAACTCGATCCGAACATGAAACTCGAACGCACCGGAGAAGACGGAACAGTAGGCGCCATTTCCAAGTGGGAAGGCAACGACCAGGTTGGTAAAGGCCAGGAAGAGTTAAAATCCATTACACCCAACGAACGCGTAGAAAGCAAGCTGGCATTTATAGAGCCCTGGGAATCGCAGGCCGATACCTGGTTGCAACTCGCTGATGCAGAAGGCGGTACTAAAGTTACCTGGGGCATCAAAAGCCCGATGCCGATGCCGATGAACATCATGGCTTTGTTCATGGACATGGACGCCATGATGGGCAAAGATTTTGAAAAGGGGCTGGCAGATTTGAAGGTCATTGCAGAAAAAGAAGCAGCCAGTGCACCTGCTGCCGATTTTAATGTCATGAAAGTAGATATGCCCACGCGTTGGTTCATCGCTTTGCGCGAAACAGTGACCATGGAGCAGATTGCATCAAAATATGCGGAAAACCTGCCCAAGGTTTACGAAGCCGTCACCAAAAAAGGCGTTGCTATGGACGGGATGCCCTGTGGCTTGTACTACGTATGGGACGAAGCCGGCAAAAAAACAGACATGGCTTTCGCCATTCCGGTAAAAGCCAAAGTGGAAATCCCGGGTTTTCTTACCATTGAGTTGCCCGCCGGATCGGTGCTCGCTGTGGATTATTACGGCCCGTATGAAGGCGTTGGGGCCGCTCATGGTGCCATTGATGCTTACGCAAGGGAAAATGGGCTAAAAGCAGGCGCACCTGCCGTTGAGCAATACATCACCGATCCTGAAAAAGAACCGGATCCGAAAAAATGGCTGACTAAGGTGATGTACCCGTTAGAGTAAATTTATTTTCTTTTGCTGCGAAGGTGCGTTGCCTGTTGCGCCTTCGCAGCAAAAAAGCTGTATTGCTCCTAATACCCTTCAAAAAAAATAAAATCACCCCAATGTGGAAACTTTCCACATTCATCGTGGAGAAATTTTAACACCTTTTACCCGCAATTCCTTTTAGCTTTGTAGGCGGACAAAGACCATCGGTCAGCGCAACCAGCGACTCATAAAAAACAGCAAACTACACGGAGCAATACCCATACTATGGCCGATACGAACCAGCCTTCCAAGACGAATACCGGGATGCGCAACACTTCCAGAAAGCGCGGAGAAGACCTGTCGAACTACGTCTTTGGCAAAGTTCAACCACAGGCTGTGCCGCTGGAAGAAGCTGTGCTCGGTGCGCTCATGCTCGATAAAGAGGCGCTTTCCATCGTTTTGGACATCATCCGGGCGGAAAGTTTTTACGTGGAAGCACACCAGCTGATCTACCGCGCCATGTTGCGCCTGTTTGAGCGTTCTCAACCGGTAGACCTCCTCACGGTCATGGAGGAGTTGAAAAAATCGGGCGACCTTGAAGCCGTGGGTGGCCCGGCCTACTTAGCTGAACTGACCAACCGGGTAGCTTCCGCTGCCAACATCGAATACCACAGCCGCATTATAGCTCAAAAGCACATCCAGCGGGAATTGATTACCGTTTCCACCCAAACCATCCGCGACGCTTTTGAAGACACCACCGACGTTTTTCAACTGCTGGACGACGCCGAGCAGGGGCTTTTTTCCATTGCCCAGCAAAACATGAACCGCAGCTACGACAGCATGGGCTCCCTGGCGAGTAAAATGCTGAAGCAATTAGAGGAATTGCGCGGCAAAACAGACGGCCTTACCGGGGTACCTACCGGGTTCACCGCCCTTGACCGCATCACGTCAGGCTGGCAACCCAGCGACCTGATCATTCTGGCAGCCAGGCCAGGTATGGGTAAAACCTCCTTCGTGCTGTCGCTTGCCAAAAACGCGGCGACCGATTTCAAAAAAGGCATCGCCATTTTTTCGTTGGAAATGTCGAGCCTGCAGTTGGCTTCGCGCCTCATTTCGATGGAAGCGGAAATTTCGGGCAGCAAACTCCGAAACGGCCAGTTGGAGGAATACGAATGGCAACAGTTGCACAGCGCCATCGAACGCATCAGCGAAGCACCCATTTTTATTGACGATACGCCGGGCATCAACATCTTTGAACTGCGCGCCAAGTGCCGCCGACTGAAGATGCAGCACGACATCCAGCTGATCATCATTGACTACCTCCAGCTCATGAGCGGCAGCAGCGAAAACGCCCGGGGCGGCGGCAACCGCGAGCAGGAAGTAAGCGCCATTTCGCGCGCCCTGAAGGGATTAGCGAAAGAATTGAGCGTTCCGGTCATCGCTTTGTCGCAGCTGAGCCGGGCCGTGGAAGTGCGCGGGGGGACGAAAAGGCCGCAGTTGTCGGATTTGAGAGAATCGGGTTGCCTTACCGGCGATACCCTCATTCTCGATGCCTGCACCGGGCACCGGGTTCCGATCAGGGAACTTGCCAATCGATCCGGCCTGGATGGATTTGAAGCTTTGGGGATGAGTGACGATCTTAAAATGGCCCGTTATCCCATGACCAAAGCCTTCTATTCGGGTAAAAAACAGGTTTTTGAGCTAAAAATGAGCTCTGGCCGCTGCATCAAAGCCAGTGCAAATCATCCATTTTATCGGATAGAGGGTTGGGTTGCCCTTGAAAATTTAAAGGTGGGCGACCGGATTGCCACACCTCGAAAAATCACGGTCAAGGCCGCTGCCAATCCGCTTTCAAAAACAGAACTGACCCTGCTGGCCCACCTGATTGGTGATGGATGCATATTGCCTAAAACACCTTACCATTATACCAGTGCAGATTGGGCGAACATCCAGATTGTCAAAGATTGTGCCGAAGCATTGTTTAATATTGACGGGAAAATCATCCCGCAGGAAAATTGGTGGCATGTGTACCTCACCTCTCCTTACAAACTGGCGAGAGGCATACAGCACCCGATTACAAAATGGTATGAAAAACTGGGCTTAGACCGGGTACGCTCTTACGATAAGCGACTACCGGAAGCGCTTTTTGAGTGTGATGAAATGCATATTGCTCACTTCCTCCACCATCTTTGGGCAACTGATGGCAACATCAGCTGGAAATCAGTAAGGGAAGATCGAAGCCCTGCCCCGGCGATTTATTATGGGACAACAAGCCCCGTTTTGGCCGAACAGGTGCAACATTTACTACTTCGAAT
>JABWAJ010000480.1 GCA_013361075.1 Saprospiraceae bacterium
GTGCGGCTTTTTCTATGTATGGAAAAAAGGTGCATTGGAGTGGGATAAATAAAAAGTTGAGTGACCCGCGACCCTGGTTCAGGTCATTCTCAAAGAAACTTTAGGATTATGTCAGACATAAAGTTTGCACAAGCGCCTCCCGGTGTTGAAGGACAAGGATTTTTCGCCACACGCCTTGATCAGGTTATTGGTTTAGCGCGTGCCAATTCCATTTGGCCGCTTCCCTTTGCCACCTCTTGTTGTGGTATTGAATTTATGGCAACCATGGGAACCAATTACGACCTGGCGCGTTTTGGCATGGAGCGACTGAGTTTTTCCCCCCGGCAGGCTGACCTGCTGATGGTGATGGGAACCATTGCCAAAAAAATGGGGCCGGTACTCAAGCAGGTTTACGAACAGATGGCAGAGCCCCGCTGGGTACTCTCCGTTGGTGCCTGCGCCTGCAGTGGCGGCATTTTCGATACCTACAGTGTTTTACAGGGCATTGACAAGGTCATCCCGGTGGATGTTTACGTACCTGGTTGCCCACCCCGTCCTGAGCAAATCATTGATGGCATCATGAGCATTCAGGATCTGATCAAAAATGAATCGCTGCGCCGGCGCCATTCTCCCGAGTATCAGGAGTTGATGGCGTCTTACAACATTCAATAATAGAGACATGGACCATTCAAGGCTGCTCGACCTGTTAAACCTGAAATTCCCCGGACATATCCAGGTACTTATCCAGGCAGACGGGAAGAACATTCCCTCCATAGAAATCCCCCGCGAGCAAATCAAACCGGTGCTGGATTACCTGAAATCTGATCCTCAAATCGCCATGAGTTTTCTGACCGACCTTTGCGGGGTTCATTATCCGGACCAGGCAGGAAAGGAATTGGGCGTTGTTTACCATCTGCATAGTTTTGTCCATAATCTTCGGCTGCGAATCAAAGCTTTTGGCCCGATTGACGATCCGCAATTCCCTTCTGTTACTGACCTGTATGCGGCAGCTAACTGGATGGAACGCGAGACTTACGACTTTTTTGGCATCCAGTTTCAGGGACATCCCGACCTGCGCCGCATCCTCAATGTGGATGAAATGGATTATTTCCCCTTGCGCAAAGAGTACCCGCTGGAGGACAGAACCCGCAAAGACAAAGACGACCGCTATTTTGGCCGGCAAGGCCATGAGGGAGTGGATTTTGATAAACGCATAGACCGCCAATAATTATGGAGAGTTATTTCAAATCACTCGATTCGATAGACGGCGAACTGGCAACCATTAACCTGGGGCCAACCCACCCGGCAACGCACGGTATTTTCCAGAATGTCCTCAAAATGGACAGCGAACACATCGTTTCCGCAGAACCAACCATTGGCTATATCCACCGTGCTTTTGAAAAACTGGCGGAGCGGCGCCCATTTTACCAAATCACCCCGATCACAGACCGTTTGAATTACTGTTCTTCCCCAATCAACAACATCGGGTGGCACCTGACCGTAGAAAAATTAGCCGGCATTGAAGTGCCCAAACGGGTAGATTACATGCGGGTAATCATCATGGAATTGGCCCGTATTGCCGACCACCTGATTTGCAACAGTGTAATCGGGGTAGATACCGGAGCGCTAACGGGGTTCACGTATATGTTTCAGGAACGCGAGCGCATTTACGAAATGTACGAAGAGGTGTGCGGCGCTCGTCTGACCACAAATATCGGCCGGATTGGCGGGTTTGAACGCGATTTCAGCCCGGTTTTTATGGCCAAACTCAAGGCTTTTCTGAAAGAATTTCCGCCCCGCTTCGAGGAGTTCAACAGCCTGCTCGAACGCAACCGCATTTTTATGGACCGCACTGTCGGTGCAGGCCCTATTACGGCAGAGCGGGCGCTCAACTACGGGTTTACAGGCCCTAACCTGCGTGCTGCAGGGGTGGATTACGACGTGCGGGTGATGTCTCCTTATTCTTCTTATGAAGATTTCGATTTTATCATTCCGGTGGGCATTAATGGCGACACCTACGATCGTTTTATGGTTCGGCAGGAAGAAATCCGTCAAAGCCTCGCGATCATAAAAGCTGCCCTCGACAATTTACCGCAGGGATTGCACCATGCAGAGGTGCCCGCCTATTTTTTACCGGATAAAGAGGATGTTTACCATCACATGGAAGCCCTGATTTACCACTTTAAAATCGTGATGGGTGAAGTGCCGATTCCCGTTGGTGAAGTCTACAACTGTGTGGAAGGCGGCAACGGCGAACTGGGCTTTTACCTGATTAGTGACGGTGGCCGGCAGCCTTATCGCCTGCACTTCCGCCGCCCATGTTTTATTTATTACCAGGCCTACCCCGAAATGATTCAGGGTTCGCTGCTTTCGGACGCCATTTTGACCATGAGCAGCATGAACGTGATCGCCGGGGAGCTGGATGCATAAAGGTTTGTTTTTCAAAGCGTATTCATGGAAGCTGTATCAACAAAAGAAAAAAACCAGGCATCTTTTTCGCCGGAAACCATGGCAGAAATCCAGCGGTTGCTGCCCCGGTTTCCGGAAGGCCGTCAAAAAAGTGCGTTGTTGCGAATTTTGCACCTCGTACAGGAAGAAAACGATGGCTGGCTGAGCACAGCGGTGATGGACCGTGTAGCCGAAATTCTGAACATACAACCCATTGAGGTGTATGAAGTGGCTACTTTCTATACGATGTACAACCTGAAACCAGTGGGCAAATACCTGCTGGAAGTTTGCCACACCGGCCCGTGCGCCATTGAAGGTGCCGAACGGTTACTGGAATACCTGAAGCAAAAACTGGCCATAGGGATAGGCGAAACGACTACTGATGGCTTGTTTACCCTCAAAACTGTGGAGTGTATGGGCGCTTGTGGTTATGCCCCGATGATGCAGGTAGGCGAGTTTTATCACGAGCACCTGACTGAAGCTAAAATTGACCGGTTTCTTGAAGATTGCAGGGCAGGAAAAGTTGCTTTAGGAACCTGGAAATTGGGATGATGCTTGTTTTTTAGTGATTAGTTAGCGGTTAATGGTTATTCGTTATCAGGAGGATGTTCGATGATCCGTATTTTGATCTTTTCCCACCCATAACAAATAACCAATAGCCAAATTTTCAAATCGGCCTTATGTCTCGCAAATTGTTATTAGAACATGCGGAAATACCCGGAATAACTACCTACGAAGTCTATCGCAGGCAGGGAGGGTATCGTGCTGTTGAAAAAGCGCTGAAAGAAATGACCCCCGAGTCCGTACTGGACGAGGTAAAAATATCAGGCTTGCGCGGGCGCGGAGGTGCTGGTTTCCCTACGGGGATGAAGTGGAGTTTTCTGGCCAAACCGGAAGGGATACCGCGCTATCTGCTTTGCAACGCTGACGAAAGCGAACCCGGGACATTCAAAGACCGCCTGTTGATGGAACGCCTTCCCCACTTGCTCATCGAAGGCATGATTGCCTCGGCTTATGCACTGGGCTGTCGCACGGCTTACATCTACATCAGGGGAGAATACAAGTGGATCGTCAAAACCCTCGAGCGTGCCATTGCAGAGGCTTACGCAAACGGCTGGCTGGGCGAACGCATCCTGGGCACTGATTTTTCATTCGACCTCCATGTTACGCCCGGTGCCGGTGCTTACATCTGCGGTGAAGAAACGGCCCTCATCGAATCGCTGGAAGGTAAACGTGGCAACCCACGTCTGAAGCCACCTTTCCCGGCTGTGAGCGGGTTGTGGAACAGCCCTACCCTCGTCAACAACGTCGAGTCACTTTGTGCGGTTGTTCCTATTGTCAACGAAGGCGGGGAGGCATTTTCGGCTATTGGCATCGGTCGAAGTACGGGCACCAAGCTAATTTCGGCCTGCGGCAACATCAACAAACCGGGTGTTTATGAGATCGAATTAGGATTGCCGGTTGAAGAATTCATTTATTCAGACGAATACTGCGGCGGCATCAAAAACGGCAAACAACTTAAGGCCGTTGTGCCGGGTGGCTCTTCTGTGCCCATTTTACCGGCTCATCTGATCTTAAAAACTGCGGCCGGTGAAGACCGGTTGATGTCTTACGAATCACTCGCAGAAGGCGGATTTGTTTCGGGTTCGATGCTGGGGTCGGGCGGGTTCATTGTATACGACGAAGATCAGTGTATTGTGCGCAATACCTGGAATTTTTCCCGATTCTACCACCACGAAAGCTGCGGACAATGCAGCCCTTGCCGGGAAGGCACCGGATGGCTGGAAAAAGTGCTGCATCGCCTGGAACATGGCCATGGCAGGATGCATGACATTGACCTTTTGGTTGATATTTCTAAAAAAATTGAAGGCAATACCATCTGCCCGCTGGGCGATGCTGCTGCCTGGCCGGTTGCATCGGCAGTGCGCCATTTTCGGGATGAATTCGAGTGGCACGTACGGGAACCTCAATTAAGTCAGCAACGCAACTTTGGCCTGGCCCGGGAAGCAGTCGCTGTATAAACTGTTGTCAATATTGGTTATGGAAAATTTGGTCAAAGTTAAGATAGACGGCTTCGAAACCGAGGTACCCGCAGGCACCAGCATTCTCAATGCAGCTCGCCAGATTGGCGGCGACCTTGTTCCACCTGCCATGTGTTATTACAC
>JABWAJ010000481.1 GCA_013361075.1 Saprospiraceae bacterium
CTTAATGCTTCTTATGTTTGGCCGGTTTTAAAGCCGGGCTTAACGCAGTAAAAAGGCAGGCCCATCTAATTTGGGTGGCAATGAAAATGCACTTTTTTGGTACTGGTCTTGTCAGTATGATCCGTTGCCGTCACAACCAGCTCCATATCTGAATGGCTGGTTACGTTATTGACCCAATGTTCGTGTACATGGACTTCTGTGCTGTGGCTGTGCTCGCCTGTTGAAAACAGAACCGTTCCGTCGGAAACTTTTTTCAGCTCTGCTAAATATTCGTGCAGTTCTTCTGTATGGGTAATATCTACCTCGATATGAACGGTATCCCCAAACTCGAAGGTAGTGCCCTCTGCCGGTGATTCGATGGTGATTTCTGGTAAAGGATTTTCTTTATCGTTGTCGCAAGCGCTGAAAAAAAGGATTGCAGCGAAAGCTGCCAGAGCGAAAGAAAGAATATTTTTCATAGTTGAAATATTTTTAATGTGGTTAAAAAAATACCGATAGCTGTGCGGAGAAGCGATTGCCGCTGTCTACCAGGCCACCGGCCAAATCCTGAAAAACTGGAACCTGCACGGCTACTCCAATGCTGAAACGCTGGTAGTAGAGGTCTACCCCGGCTTCTCCCAACCAAAGCTGGCCACCTGTCAGGGGAATTCGTTCTCCGGCATCATGGTCATGTGCAGCCAGTTCCACCGCCATTCCTGCATAAGGTAACCAGCCTGTGCGCCGGCCTTGTTGCCAGTAAAAAACTTTAGCAGCGGCACTTACCCGGTTGCCAAAGCAATAATCATTGGCATTGGGTGTATTGAGGCGCAGTGTGGCCTCGCTATTAAAGCCAACTTTAGCATAGCGCAGGGTATAGGAAGCATTCAGTTGAAAATCCCACGACCCCGTTCCTGCCTGCAGGTTTGGGTTCAGTGGTTCATTGTCCTGAAGTTGCTGGTACCGGCCTGCAGGCGCTTTAATTCCTCCGCCTACAAGCAAGGTTTGCTTCAGGGTGCCAACGCTGTCTGCTGTGTTCAGCAGGATATAGTTGGCTACCAATTGCAGGTCACCAATAGCGGACACCTTCGTTCCAAACCCGGTTTGCCGGAAAACGTGGTAGGGCGCAAAAAAGAATGCCTGCCATCGCTTGCCTAGTTTTGCCCGGCCCCATAATTCCGCTGTGTGGAAATACTCCTCACTGCGTTCGGGGCCATGATTTTCGAGCAAACTAGCCGGGTGATTGGTCACGAAGCTGCGATACTTATAGCGCAACCCCGCCATGTGGCTGTTGAACTGAGGCAAAATCCCCAAGTATTGGCCGCCAATAGAACACCCGCAGACGTCGCACGCCAAAAGAGTTTGCCACGACAGCCAACTGACTGCCGCGAGCAACAGAATTTTTTTCATGCTTAAACAGGTAAAAAGTGTGTAAATAGAACTTACACGGGGGAATGAATACCCATGATTCATACCGAAAAGGGGTCCTGTCAGGCAGGCGGGCGCAAAAGGGCAGGCAAAAACCCTGGATGAAAAATGCCATCGTAGGAAAATGGCAGCACCGGGATGGCCTTGAAGTCAAAAGCTGGATATTGAAAAACTACAGGGCAGAACAACTGAATGTCTAAGTGTTTGTCGCGCAGCGGCATCGGCATTTTAGCCTGTTTTTCGGCTTCTTCAGCCGCTTTCAGCTTGGTCATCAGGTAGCACTTGCCATCACAATGCATTTCAGGCCGTTTTGTATTGATGCAAAGCACGCGCTTAATGAAATCCTTATTGGCGTAATACTCCAATAGCACAACCTCCTTCCTGAACGCATTCAGTAGGATCCCCGACAAAGCCAGCAGGAGGAGGATTTTTTTCATGGTTACAAAAATCGGCTTAAAATTAAAGCCCCGGAATTGACTTTTATCATTTGAATGGTTGATTTTTTGTCAAATTTTGGACAGGAGGTAATTTGTTGAGGCGGATAAGCGCAATCTGTACAACTTCCGCCTATTTTCTCTAATTTTGCTGCTGGTAAGAACCCGGCACTGAATTTACCGGGTATTGGCCATTCGCTGGGGGAGCTGTAGAAGGGAATAAGAACACCAGCTTCATTCGGCCTTTTTTACGCCAATAACCAATGCTAGTAACCAATCACGAGCAACTGCCAAAGGCAAACTATGTTTCCAAAATACGATGTCATTGTTGTAGGCGCAGGCCATGCGGGCTGTGAAGCCGCCGTCGCCGCGGCCAACCTTGGGTCGAAGGTTTTGCTGACCACGATGAACATGCAAACCATTGCCCAGATGTCGTGCAACCCTGCAATGGGGGGAGTAGCCAAAGGGCAGATTGTGCGTGAAATTGACGCGTTGGGTGGCTACTCAGGCATCGTTACCGACCATACCATGGTCCAGTTTCGCATGCTGAACCAATCGAAAGGCCCTGCCATGTGGAGCCCGCGGGCGCAAAGCGACCGGCAACTCTTTGCCCGTAAGTGGCGTACGATGCTGGAAGCCCATCCGAACATTGATTTTTGGCAGGAGATGGTGAACGGCCTCCTGATTAAGGACGGTGCCGTATGCGGCGTCTGCACCAGCATGGGCCTGGAAATCGAAAGTCGTTCAGTTGTTCTCACCAATGGTACCTTTCTCAACGGCATCATCCACATTGGAGAAAAACAACTTGGCGGCGGGCGCGCAGGCGAAAGTGCAGCAAAAGGAATTACGGAACAACTGATCGGGCTTGGCTTTGAAGCAGGCCGCATGAAAACCGGTACTCCGCCACGTGTTGATGGCCGGTCGCTCGATTACAGCAAAATGGAGGTACAGCCTGGCGACGAAACTCCCGGCAAATTCTCCTACACCGATACGCCGGCACTCCGGCAACAATTGCCGTGCCACATTACCTATACCAGCGAAGCCGTACACGATATCCTGAGAACCGGGTTTGACCGCTCGCCAATGTTTTCCGGAAGGATACAGGGGCTGGGCCCCCGGTATTGCCCGTCTATCGAAGATAAAATTGACCGCTTTGCCGACCGCGACCGCCACCAGTTGTTTGTGGAACCGGAAGGCTGGGATACCTGCGAAATTTATGTAAACGGCTTTTCTTCCTCCCTCCCGGAAGATGTGCAATACAAGGCACTGCGATTGATTCCGGGTTTTGAAAACGCCAAAATGTTTCGCCCGGGGTATGCGATTGAATACGATTATTTTCCGCCTACGCAATTGCGCTTGTCGCTGGAAACGCGGTTAGTCAAAAACCTCTTTTTTGCAGGTCAGATCAACGGCACTACAGGTTACGAAGAGGCTGCCTGCCAGGGGCTTATGGCCGGCATGAATGCCCATTTGGCCATCAACGACCAGGAACCTTTTATTCTCACGCGTTCGGAGGCTTATATTGGTGTGCTGATTGACGATTTGGTCACCAAAGGCACACAGGAACCTTACCGCATGTTTACGTCACGGGCAGAATACCGCATCCTGTTGCGGCAAGATAACGCCGACCTGCGCCTGACCCCGCTGGCACACCGCCTCGGTGTGCGCAACATGGAAGAGCGCATGGCGCGGGTAGAGGAAAAACAAGCAGCAGCCAAAGCCATCGGTAAATATTTTGAAGAAACAAGCGTTAGTCCGGAAGCAATCAATGGCTTTCTGGAAAGCTGCAATACAGCGCCCATTCGCCAGAAAGTAAAATTGCAGGGTATTTTGTTGCGCCCGCAGATTGACCTGAAGGCGCTGCGGCAGGCGCTGCCTGAACTGGACACGTATCTGGCTCAATTCCACACCGAACAGGTAGAATTGGCAGAGATCAACATGAAATACGATGGCTATATCCAGCGCGAACAGGAACTGGCACAAAAGATGAACCGCCTGGAAGAAGTAATCCTGACCGAACAATTTGACTATCATCAAATTTCTTCACTTTCCAAAGAAGCGCGGGAAAAATTGTCGCGCATGAAACCGCGTACCATCGGGCAGGCAAGCCGGATCAGCGGGGTAACCCCGGCGGATATTTCCGTCTTACTGGTTCACATTGGAAGGTGATTATTTTTTGGCTGCTCGTGCAGCAGCACAAAAACTTGATAAGATATGGCAGATCAATCTCCATTTGACGGGCAAGCTATCTGGCAAAAGGTAAAAGAAAAAGCGCTTCAGGGTGTTGCTTATCTGCGTGCCAAATGGGCGGCGTTCAGCGAAAAATACCCCCGTGGCGCCAAAGTTTTGGCTATTGGAGGAGGCGTATGCGGGGCTGGCCTGCTTTTTCTTTTTTTGCTTTTTCTGTTGGTTTATATGGGATTGCTGGGGCCTTTGCCTAATTACAGTGAACTAAAAGACATTCAGCACAATACTGCTTCCGAAGTCTATTCCGATGACGGGGTATTGCTCGGCAAGTATTATATCGAAAACCGGGTTAATGCTGCATTTGAGGAAATTTCACCGAATGTGGTCAATGCTCTGGTTGCAACGGAAGATGCGCGTTTTTTTGCACACAACGGGGTCGACATGCGCGCGTGGTTCCGGGTATTTTTCAAAACCATCCTCCTGTCAAATGAATCTTCGGGAGGGGGCAGTACCCTTAGCCAGCAGTTGGCAAAAAACCTGTATAAACGCAGGTCTTACCGGGT
>JABWAJ010000482.1 GCA_013361075.1 Saprospiraceae bacterium
CACTTCAAATTCGTTGGGGCGTCCGGTGAGCAATTCCTGTCCTTCTGTGTCCGTAAACTGGATGCTGCCCAGCGAAAAATAGCGCAGGCCCATGCCTAAAGTCTGGAACTCGTCTATTTTGAAAAATCCGGTCAGGTAAGCCAGATAAACATCGGAAAGCCCAAGAGACCGCAACCACG
The DNA here is from genome assembly GCA_013361075.1 of Saprospiraceae bacterium. Lineage (GTDB taxonomy): Bacteria > Bacteroidota > Bacteroidia > Chitinophagales > Saprospiraceae > JABWAJ01. The sequence continues at coordinate 180 of JABWAJ010000482.1, forward strand.
GCGTATAGGTAGTGGAAACGCCAACTTCCTGTTCGGAGAAAACGAGCTTGGAGGCATTAAAATGCATGGCGTTGGGATCTGCTGAAAGGCCAATACCGACATCGCCCATCGCACCCGAACGCGCATCTGACACGATGCGCAGAAAAGGAACGGCTGTTACTACAGTATTGTTACAAGGTAACCCATCCAGGCCGATCAAAGGACTATTAGGATCGTCCGGATCTTGGTGGGTGCAAATTTGCGCATTCAAAATAGAGACAAAAAAAACAGTAAAAACAGCCGAAACAGCCATTTTAAGCAATCGACGCTTCATGAGATTTATTGTTTTATTGTTCACCGAGCAAGGCTGAAGTACCTATTTCAAAATAACCAGTTTTTCAAAATCACTTTCGCCGTTCAGGGTATTGTTGGCAGTCAGCCTGCTGCGCACCTTTACTTTATACAAATATACGCCACGGGCCAACCTGTCGCCGTAGTCATCACGGCCATCCCATTCAATACAATCGCCGAGCCGCATGGCACCATCAGAAACCATGGTTTGTTCGAGGCTTTTTATCAGCCTGCCGGAAACGGTGTAGATCTGAATCAGCACGTCTAACTCCTGGCCGGCCATGTTGTGGTCGAACTGGAAACAAGTGCGGTCAGTGAATGGATTGGGGTAATTCAGCACATGCTCCAGGGCTATTTTTTCAGAATTAGCAACAATGAATTCGGTGTAACCCTCTGCCGAATTGTTGGCAACGTCCCAGGCTTTTACCCGGATGGTATGGCGACCCTCTGCCAGTTTTTCAAACGGATAACGAACCGTGCCCCGGGTGTAATCGTCGAGTTCGGCTTCATAAAAATCGTTGAGGAGGTAAGTGTTTTGGGTATTGTTGTCCAAAACGCCGTCCAGATCATGTCCGATGCTGTTGCCTACCACATTGATCCCGTTATCATCCCGGAGTTTTGCCAGGAGCACCGGCTTATCGTTGGTAATTCCACCAAACACAAAGTCTTCAGTATTGATAAACACTTCCACAACAGGTCCTTGCTCATCTGTTAAGGCATTGGGAAAGGTACCTCCTATGACGATGCCATCGTAAAAACCACTGGCATCCCACATGTCGTCGGGATCGGCAGCATAATAGCTGATCCGGCCCCGGCCATACTCATAATTGATGTCTTTCGGCATCACAAAAGTGAAGGAGAATTGCCCGTTTTGTACAGTGGCCCGGCCTTTGAAAAGTACGTTTTTTTGCAGGGTAAACGTCCGGATATTGCTGTCTTCATCCTGACCAAGGGTTGTGATGCTTTGGCTTTTATCATAGACTGTCGGAAAAACCGTACCATTGAAATCCTGGAGCAATTGTCCGGCTTCATCGGTAACCATGCCTTTTACCGTCACGCGTTGCAAGGCCCGGAGGGTATCCAGCAATCCATCCGCCACATCATGAGCATCCACAAAGGTGGTGGCCACTTTAAACTGAGGGAGTGCAATTTGCTGTGCAGGATCGCCGAGCAAGGCAAATTTCCGTGCATTGGCCACACTGCTTTCACCGGTATAGGTGTTTTTGGACAGGCGCATGGCTTCACCAAGAGAAGCTACATGGCCATCAACGGGCTGAAACAAACGGTATAGTGCTTTTTCGGTAAGGTCGGCATTAGAATTGGCGAAAACGGCACGGGTTGTTGTCATCAAAGCCATGGCACCACCTTTAGGATTCAAAATCACTTCTTCACCGGCAGTAACAAATGCGGGGTCATCGTAGCCGGCAAACGTACAGGTAGCCGTTACCAGCAGCGGTGTTCTTTGATCGTTATCCCAGGCCGTGATGTCTGAAATACTCAGGATGCGCTCCTGAGCCCAGCCTTTTGGACCGCCGTGGCCGAGGTAAGTCATCACCAATGCTCCTTTAAATATGGATTTGTTGATGGCTTCTGTCAGCGCGGGAACGCGGTCGCCTCCAAGGGTATTGACCTGTGGGAATGCATCCAGATAAAGCTTGTTGATGTTAAAATAAGGAAAGCTGTTTTTTATCTTATTCGCAATTTCATCTGCGTCATTCAGGTGCTGGTTGTTGTCTTCATCGTCGCCGATGAAAACCAGCTGGTTGCGCCAGTCGCCCAAAGCAGAAGGGTTGAGGTCATACTGCATGATTTTGGCAACTACCGCCAATGCTTCATCAGGTGTTTTAACCGGAAGCCTGCCAATCCCAATGTTGAGGGAGCCGAGGACAAGATTGTCGCGGTTGGTTCCATAAAAAATGCCGTAATAATCATCGGTAGGGAATGCCGAAAGGGCGTCCATGGCTTCCCGTTCAAAAACCGGAATAAAATTTCCTCCCAGCTCATATACCTCCCGGGCATCAAAGGAGCCGTCGCCTACCAGTAACAGGTACCGGAAATTGACATCGCGTTCATAAATCATTTTTGCAAAATCGCGGATGGCTGCCACATCGCGCGCACCGGAAGAAAACTCATTAAAAACCTGCCCGATGGGCGCCATGACCACAGAAAGGTCGCTGTGCAGGTTGCGGTGCTGGGCCAGTTGCTGTGCAGCTGCTTCAAAATCAGGATGGTAAATGATGAGCATGTCTGCCCGGGTAATGCCGTGCAGGTTTTGATTGGCAATTTTACCGATTGCTTCCGGTGTAATGAACCCGTTACTGGTATTGAAGGCTATGAATTCGCGCAGGGTGGACGTGGCAACGCCAAAACTCAACTGGCTGCCGCTGAGCGTTGTCTCCTGAAACTTAGGCCTTAACGGATCGGTTACTTCCCAAACAGCAATACCGCCTGCATTGGACAAACGGAATGTAGCATTGGGGAATGCGGTAGTTTGCACATCGCGAAAAAGCATCTGATTGCCGCTCATCGTCAGGGCACGGCGTACATTCAGCTGAATAAAATCCAGCCAGCCTTCGCTCTGGTCCTCCGTATTTTGAGGATGCGGATAACTTACCACAACATCAATGTCGCTCTTCGTTACGGTTCCTGTGGTGTTGATGGAAGCAATATTGGCGTAGCGATTCAGGTTGAAATTGATCCCGGAATAGGAACTGGATACCCCATTGACTAGCGAACTTTGATAGCTTTGATCATCAAGAGTTAATGAAAACCGGGAACTAACCTTAGCCCGGAGCGCCATTTCTGCCCTGATTTTGACAGGTGTAGCCAGGTCAATATTGGGAAAGGAAAAAGCATTATCGTAGGTTCGTTCCCGTGACACCTTCAGTTTGTCGCCATACCACTTTTGTCCTGAACCCTGCGCCTGGTTGGTCCATTCGTACAACAGGTTGCGGGTGTCTTCTTCCAGACGGGCATAATCGTCAAAAGAAGTAGTGGTGTGGGCGGTGCCGGCAATGGAACTTTGGGTAGCAACACGTGCGCCGTTTCCTGCACTGATTTTGAGGAAGTAATACTTTTTTGTATCGTAAAGGTGCTTCTCCATGGTGAATTCCCCGGCGGTAGCGTCGTAGCGCCACTTATTGAGGCCTTCAGCATAAAACAGGATGTAATCACCGGTATTAAACTTGCCGTCTTCTTCGCCAACTATCTGAATATGGTTCTCTACCAGGTCGTCTAAACGGTCATCTTCCGAAAATGCCGGCACCATTCCGGCGCCATTGCCATATAATTTAATGGTACGCGGATCAACATTGTCGAGATTGGCAATTTTAAGGGAGTTTTTAAGAAAGTCGTAGGTAAGTTTGCAAACCCCGCGATCTGCAACCGAAAACTGATAAAGGTCGCCATCGCTGAGTACTGAGATTTCAGTATTGGTAGGTCCGCGCCAGTCTATATCAGCAGTTGGCGTGTGAACAATCCGCAACTGAACCGAAGTGAGGCGCTCGTACCGGTCGCCATTTTTGATGATGGGCACAAAACTGAGCCTGCCTGAAAATTTATTCCGGTCACGTTCTACAACAGTTTCAAACCGAAGTTGCTCTCCCAGAAAGACATCATCCGGCGAAGGTCTGCGTTCAAAAGGTTCGAAAGAAGCACTGACAACCTCCACGCGCAACTTTCCATTGGAAGGGACCGGAAAAGTGCGTACTAAAAAAGGCAGACTTGGCCGTTCGTCACTGACCGAATTGCCTTCAAAACGCCAGCGTTCATAGATGTCTTCACCCACCTGGAAAACAATGGGGTCTGCTTTCCAGACAAATTGTTCCCGCAGCATGGTTTGGGCCATTCCCGTTTGGGTCAAAAAACAGGCACAGAAAAGTAGTGTTGCAGTAAGTTGTTGCTTCATAATGGCGGTATTTAAAAAATCCAAAATTTGCCTTCGAATTTTGCTCAACCGTTAGCAAAACGTTAAGGGTTTGGGCGTATTGCCTTGTTAACAGATGAGGCCCCCTTGTAAAGTCGTATGGCAGACTTTCTTTGCAATTTGCATAACGCACCTGTAAAGCGTAGCCTGAAAGAATCTCGTTAAGAAAACAATCCTCAACAATGTCTGAAACCATACAAACGTCACATATATTTATGATCGGCTAACCCGGGTGATTGGGAAAGTTCTCTATATTCGCTGATGCATACATTACTAATCAAGGCTATGATAAAACGACTACCTCTCTTTTTCCTTTGCGCACTGGCCATTTTTTCTTCAAAACTAAATGCCCAGGATCCGGTTTTTAGCCAATTTTATGCGGCACCCCTGCACATCAATCCTGCATTTGCCGGGGTAACCGAAGCACCGCGATTCACTTTTAACTACCGCAATCAATGGTCGGCATGGCCCAATGCCTACTCCACTTACGCTGCGGCGTACGAACAAACCATTGAATCTCTTAACAGCGGTTTTGGCTTTATTGTCATGGCCGATAATGCTGGTGATGGCATTTATAAGACCAACCGGTTCAGTGCGGTTTACGGCTATCGCCTTCAGGCTTCGGATAACCTGTTTTTTAAATTTGGGGCAGAGGCAGGCCTGATCCAGACTTCCATCAACTGGGATAAACTGGTCTTCGGCGACCAACTTGATCCGATCAACGGGCCAACAGATCCCACAAATGAAGACCGGCCGGAGTCGCTGAGCCGTACCGCCGTAGACATCTCAGCCGGGTTGCTGGTTTATGCAAAAAACATTTACGGCGGGGTTTCTTTGAAACATTTGAATTCCCCGAACGAAAATTTTCTGCAATTGAATGAAAACCTGAACGCCGGGGCACCCATGCGGCTGACGATCCATGCCGGGATGGAATTTGCATTGGGAAAGCGCAATAATAGGAATGATGCCGCGTTTATATCCCCAAATGTCATGTTCATCAAGCAAGGGCCGTTCGGACAATTCAATGTAGGTTCCTATGCAGGCTTCGGCAAATTCTATGGCGGCCTGTGGTATCGTCATACACTGAGTAACGCCGATGCCGCCATCATGATGCTGGGTTTCCGCCACGGCATTCTGCGTATGGGATACAGCTATGACATCACTCTTTCCGAATTGGCCTCCGCACCCGGGGGGACGGGAGGAACCCACGAAATAGCCCTTACCATTAATCTGGATGATAGCCGTGCCTTTCAGCAAAAAAAGCGCGCGGCTCGCTACAGCAACTGTTTCAAAATGTTCAATTGAAAAGGGGCTCAAATGTTAAAGTGCCCGAAAAAAATTCATGAAACCGTTTAGCATTATTGTAGAATCAGTTTTTCTGTATATTTGTCGGTCATTTCTCGAAACCAAATCTATTCAGGGTAATGAAAAATTTGTTGAAGTCAGGAGTCATCCTATTGGGATTCGCCCTTGTCGTATTGAGCGCATGTAGCAAAAAAGAGCGCTCTTCAACTACGGGCTGGAAACTCAACGATCAAAAATGGGGTGGTATCGAAAAGTTGGATTATGAAGGCCAGATCACCGGGCCTAACCTCGTATTGATCGAGGGGGGTACATTTACCATGGGGGTTACCGAACAGGATGTGACCTACGATTGGAACAACGTCCCACGCCGCATTACAGTTTCTTCCTTTTATATGGATGAAACAGAAATTACGAATTTCGAGTATCGGGAATACCTGTACTGGATTAGCCGGGTTTTCGGGGAATCCTATCCGGAAGTTTTCCTGAAAGCGCTGCCAGATACACTGGTTTGGCGTGAAGAACTCGCGTTCAATGAACCGTTGGTCGAAACTTACTTCCGCCATCCTTCTTATGAGGATTATCCGGTAGTTGGTGTAAACTGGCTGCAAGCCAATGATTACGCCAAGTGGCGTACCGACCGTGTGAACGAGATGATCCTCATTGAAAAAGGCATCCTGAACACGAATACGGAACAGAAGGACGACGACAACTTCAATACGGAATCCTACCTCTATGGCCAGTATCAGGGAAGTGTTCGCAAGAACCTGAAAGACCTGCGTACCGGTGGCGAACGCCCTGTGCGTTTTGAAGATGGTATCCTGCTGCCGGAGTACCGGTTGCCGACAGAAGCCGAGTGGGAATACGCTGCTTTAGGCCTTCAGGGCAATCAGGTAACGGAAAAAGATGAATTAATCTCCGACCGTCGCTTGTATCCTTGGGATGGTAATACCGTTCGCTACCAGAAACGCGACAAGTATCAGGGGCAGATCCTGGCTAACTTCAAGCGCAGCGGTGGTGACTACATGGGTATGGCTGGCAAGTTGAACGACAATGCTTGCCCTACAGCACCGGTACGGTCCTATCTGCCCAACGATTTCGGCCTGTATAATATGGCAGGGAACGTAAGCGAATGGACACTTGACCTGTATCGCCCGCTCACGAGCCTCACTTTGTCTGATGCTGAAAACCACGATTTTAACTCATATCGGGGTAGCAAGTTCCAGAAAAAAATGATGGACGAGAATGGTCGCCCGATTGAAAAGGATAGCCTTGGACGCATCCGCTATGAATATGTTACGGATGAAGAAGCTTCTACCCGCGACAATTACAAGCGTGGCCAGGTTTATAACTATCAGGATGGGGACAAAGAATCTCAGGCGCTTTATGATTTTGGTGTTCATACGCTGGTAAGCGATAAGGCCCGTGTTCATAAAGGAGGCTCCTGGGCAGATCGTGCTTACTGGTTGTCGCCGGGCACACGCCGCTTCAAGGAAGAAGACAAAGGCGACCGTTCCATCGGTTTCCGCTGCGCCATGATCCGCATGGGTGCTCCGACAGGTAATGAAGGCAAAGGTGCCAATGAATTCAAGCAGAAGCGCAAACAGAAAACGTCACGTTTCAGATAAGCCAATTTACTGGCTGAGCCGACAATTATCGCGCTAAAGCGACCTTTCAAAACCTTCATATTGGGAAACCTTTATGAAGGTTTTGTTATTTGAGAATGTATCGCTTACCCAATTATGAGAAA
>JABWAJ010000483.1 GCA_013361075.1 Saprospiraceae bacterium
ACCTTAAAACCAGGGCGCATTATGGCGACAAGCCTTTTTGAGATTCCCTTCGGGAAAGACATTTTGGGCTCAAAAAGTAGAAATAAACCAGGAGCAATGCCATACGGCTCAATGGCAGCCATCATCATTGGTTTTGTTTACGTTGCTTTATTCATCCTGTTTATTGCCATTTTTGTGGCTACCTTCGGGTAGTTTTCACCACTCAACCTGCATGCCATGCAACATACTGCAACCAATTACAAAGCCCTGGGCCTCATGTCGGGCAGTTCTTTAGACGGACTGGATCTTGCTTTCTGCGATTTGAAATTTACAGAAACCGGCGATCTGACCGCCTGGCATTTAGTCGCATCTGACACGCTTCCTTTTTCCGAAAACTGGAAAAAAACGCTGGCCGAATTGCCTTCCGGAAGCGCACTTCAACTGGCAGAAGCCCATGCCGGCTTCGGTGAATACGTTGGCGACCTGGTCAACCTGTTTTTAAAAAAATACCAACTGGTGCCGGATTTCATTGCCTCGCACGGCCACACTATTTTTCATTATCCAAACAAGCGTTTTACAACCCAAATTGGGGATGGTGCAGCCATTGCAGCCCGCACAGGAATAATGGTCATCGACAATTTCCGGGCACAGGACATCGCGCTGGGTGGTCAGGGTGCGCCGCTGGCACCGCTGGCAGACCGGGTGCTGTTCAGCGATTACGATTTTTGCCTCAACCTCGGGGGCATTTCCAACTTAACCTTTAAAGCCAATAACGGGCGCTATGTGGCCTACGATATTGGCGGTGCCAACCAGGTACTGAATGCGCTCGTCCAACCACTTGGCTTAGCTTATGACGACAGGGGCCAATTGGCAGCATCCGGAAAATTGAATGCTGATTTAAAAACCAAAGCCGATGCCCTCCCTTATTTTAGCCAACCTTACCCAAAATCTTTGGGCAACGACTGGGTCCGCCGGGAACACACCCCCATCTTTGTGGAATACGATTGCCCCGTTGCCGATAAACTGCATACGGCCTGCCGGCACATTGCAGGCCAAATTGCGGTACACCTCACGCAAACACTTGAACGGGAAAACGTAAAGCGCGAACAGTACAAACTCTTGGCCACCGGCGGCGGTGCTTTAAACGATTTTTTGATCGCCTGCATCCGCGAAGCCTGCCGCGACCAGCAGGTAGAAATCGTTGTGCCCGATGCCCGCATCATCAGCTTCAAAGAAGCCATTCTGATGGCGTTGATGGGTGCGCTGCGCCTGTTGGGTAAACCCAATTGCATTGCTTCTGTGACTGGTGCCGGGCGCGATGCGGTGAGCGGGGCGGTGCATTGGGGATCTGAGACCCAGCTTTAACCCCTTAGCGGGAAGCTAATTTCCCTCCGCTGGTAAAAAATATACGCATCATGAAAAGAACATCTGATGAACTAAATTCCTTTGCTGATAAGCCCTACTGTATTTTCAATGCCATCCGATTGATTTTCCCGGTGTCATTTTTCGGAAGTGCCTCTAAAAAAACGAGGTATTTGGGCACTTTAAACTTAGCCAAATGCTTTTCGCAAAAAGCCAGTAATTCCTGTTCTGAAACCGAAAATTCGCTTTTGCAAACGACAAAAGCCTTGCCGCTTTCGCCCCATTTTGCATCGGGAACGCCGATCACCGCTGCTTCTGCTACCCCGGGATGACTGACCAAAACCCGTTCCACTTCCGCAGGATAAACGTTTTCGCCACCGGAAATGAACATATTTTTGATGCGGTCCACGATGTACAGATAGCCTTCTTCATCCTGCCGTGCCATATCACCGGTACAAAACCACCCGTTCCGGATGGCTGCATGGGTAGCTGCTTCATTTTGCCAATACCCCGGTGTCACCATCGGTCCGCGCAACAGCAATTCACCGGGCTGGTTGGGGGCTACGGGAGCGCCTTTTTCATCAACAATGGCGATGTCCACATAAAAATTAGGGCGTCCGATGGAGCCTTTTTTGCGGATGGCATCGCGCTGGTGCAGGGAAGTCAGGTTGGGTCCCACTTCCGTCATCCCGTACCCCTGCCGGATGGGCACATGTCTGGCATGCCATTGCTCAATCAAAGGAATTGGCATGGGTTCGCCGCCGACGATGAGGTAGTACAGGTTTGAAAAATCTGCCGTTTTAAACCCCGGGAGTTCTGCAATCATTTTCAACATGGTAGGCACGCCCATAAACAGGGTGCACCTTTCCGATTCCAGTAAGCCAAGCACCGCTGCAGGATCGAACTTTTTCATCATGCAGGTATAGCCGCCGTGGTGCAGAAAAGGCAGGGTGAGCACGTTCCAGCCGCCGGTATGGAATGGAGGCATACAATTGATCGTACGGCTTTCCGAATTGATGATGAGCGACATGGCTGTATTGATGCTGTTCCAAAACAACATCTTGTGGGTATACAGCGCACCTTTGGGAAAACCGGTTGTACCTGAAGTGTAAAGGATAAAAACCGGATGGTCCTCTTCAACAGGTTGCAGAGTGATTTGGTGGTCTTCCGGCAAATCAGCATCCGGATTGCAAAACGCTTCCAAAGCCTCCAAACTCCAGTGTCGGGAAATCCGGCCGGCCGCAGGTGCATCCTGAATCAGGGGAACAAATTTTGCTTCGGCAATCAGCAAAGCCGGCATAGAATTGCTCAGCAGGAAATCAATTTCAGGAGCAGTTAACCGATAATTGAGCGGCACCAAAATCAGGCCCGTTTTTTGTGCCGCGACAAAAAGCACCACATATTCCAGGCAATTTTCGGCCAAAACTGCAATCCGATCCCCGCTTTGCAAGCCCAAAACCTGGGTGAGGTGCTGCGCAAGCCGGTTGCCCAACCGGTTCAGCTGGTTGTAAGTGTAGCTGCGTCCTGATTCGTATTCTTTTAATGCAACCTGGTCGGGTGAATACAATGCCCATCGGGCTGCCCAGTCTTGTTGTTGTATTTTCATCCTTTTACATTCTGAACAATGCCGCTGCAAAAGCCAGCCCACCCCCACTTCCAATAAACAGCACCAAATCGCCGGGGTTGACTTTATTTTTTTCCCATGCATCGTTAAAGGCCATAGGAATACAGGCCGACCCGGTATACCCATATTGGTGCATGATGGTGTGTGCGCGCTCGCGGGGCGTATCAAGCCGGTCCATCGTTTCCCAAATGCTGTTGATGTTGATTTGGGTAATAAAGTAATGTTGTACTTCTTGAGGCGATACACCGGCACGCTGGCAGAGGGTCTCTGCCATTGCCGACCAGCGTTCGGGGTTGAGTTCTTTGGGAAATTTATGCACAAATTTGAGCAAATGATCGCCATTGGCCAACATTTCCGGTGAAACAGGCTGGTGAGCACCACCGCCGTAAATGCCCATCCAACCAAAGTATTGGCCTTCAGAGTGCAGTTGGCTGCTTAAAAAGCCGCGATTGCCGTTTTTTTCTGCTTTCAAAACTACGGCACCTGCGCCATCGGCAAAAAGTGTCACCGTTTTTTTGTCTTTCAGGTTCAGGTATTTACTCATCGCATAAGCCCCAACAACCAGCACATATTCGTATTGTTCGTCGGCGCGGATGAATTTGCTGGCAACATCAAGTGCGGTTACAAATCCTGCGCAAGCGGTATTGATGTCGAATGTTCCTGCCCGGGTAGCCCCAAGCCGGTATTGCAAAACCGCTGCTGTAGAGGGGGAAATAAATTCTGGCGTGTCGGTAGCCAGCACAACCAGGTTCAATTGCAGGGGCGACACCCCCGCCCGCTCCAGTGCAACACGTGCGGCCTGCTCGGCGAGGTCGGCGGTGGATTCGTCTTCCCGGCACCAGCGCCGCTCGAATATCTGCACATTTTCGTTCAACCAGGTTGCCACGTTTTCACCGAGCAATTCATTAAAATACTGGTTGGAAATAACCCGATCCGGCGCGTAAGCACCCACGGATAAAATTGCGGCATTCCGCATGTTCATTTTTTTATACCCCGCCCTGACCGGAGCGAAGCTGTTATTAGTGCAACTACCCTGCACCGGGAATTGTACCCCTCGGATAGCGCTGTTCAATCCAACCGCGGGCAGCGCCACTCCTCAGAAGCGCCGCCCTTGGGTTGGAGTATTAAAGGCAAATTTTTAAGCGAGCAAATGTGACTTAGCATTGGAAGGCATGCCCTTGCTGCCTGTTGCCCTGCCCATTTTACTTTTTGCCGCCTATGGCCGGCAAATTGATTTTTACTTCCAGCGAATACAGCGGGGCGATAGCCGGAGAAGCTACAAACTCACGTACTTCCTGGTCGAGAACGTTTACAACCTGGCCGGCAACTGACAAATAATCGTTGATTTTGTAGCCAATTGCGAGGTCGAGGTTGAAGAAACCACCCAGCGGGCCAAAGTTGAACGAACGCCCAACCCGTGCACCTTCCACAACCGGAGAACCTGCATAAATCAGATCCGTATTGGTTTTGGCAGCTACGTTGATGCCGGAGAAAAAGTCGTATTGGTCAACCCATCGGCCAAACAGCGATCCGAAAAATTTATTTTTGGAATAGCTCAGTCCAAGGCCAAGTTTGTGTGTCGGTGTA
>JABWAJ010000484.1 GCA_013361075.1 Saprospiraceae bacterium
GAAGACCAGCGCCCCCTGCTGTTGCGTTCGCTGAATTACCTCGAAGAACGCCTGCAGCCCGATTTGTTTTTTCGGGTCAATCGCCAGCAATTGGTCAATGTGCGCTTTATCGCGGGCGTAGACAATGCGCTGGGCGGCCAGTTGCGGCTGCATTTGCAGACTGGCGAAACGGTGGAGGTTTCGCGCAGGCAGGCGCTGAAGCTGCGGGAGACGTTACGGATATAGGTTCGGCGGAATTGCTTTAAACAAGCTGTATATTTGCCCCCAAAATAACATCTCCCGCATGCAAAACCTCATCCAGCACCACCTTCACCGCATCGCTGCAAAACACGGCATCCGCATCCTCTTTGCCTGTGAAACCGGAAGCCGGGGATGGGGGTTTGCGTCGCCGGACAGCGATTACGATGTGCGGTTCATCTATGCGTTTCCAACCGAACACTATCTGTCTGTTGACGAACCCAAAGACACCCTGACAGAATTGTTTGAAGATCAGGGTGAAATTTTAGATTTCAACGGGTGGGAATTGCGCAAAACCCTGCGCCACCTCCGAAAATCAAATGCCACGCCATTTGAGTGGTTGCAATCGCCCATCGTTTACCAACAGGAAGGCGATTTCCGTAACCAATTGTGGAACCTGGCACCGCCTTATTTCGCCCCGCGTGCCGCCATTCACCACTACCTCGGCATTTGTCACAACAGCATCAAAACCGGCATTGCCGATGACCACATCAACATCAAAAAATACTTCTACATCCTGCGACCGCTATTGGCTGCGATGTGGGCTGCCGACTGCCAAACCATCCCACCGATGCAATTTGAGCCGTTGCTTGCGCAAATCACAAACAAACCCGAACTGATGGCGGCCATTCGCCAACTCCTGAAAGAAAAAGAACAGGCCGTGGAAGGGCAGGTGATCCCGCTAATTCCGGTGATTCAGGAGTTTATTGCTTTGGAAATGGCGCGCTGCCGGGAAGCAGCGGAAACGCTGGATAAAAAGCAGGTGGAGTCAGATGCGCTGGATGCGTTTTTTCGGAATATCCTTGCCGACCGAAGGTGACACCTTTCCAAAAAGGTGTTACTCTGAATCTTCCCGCTGGCGCGATGACTCCGCCTCGCGTTTACTATTTGCTGGTCTCTGGCCGGCTTGTGCGAAATCGGGAGGAGACCAGAAGATAAGAAGTCCAGGCAGAGCCATCGCACCAGCAGCGTCATTCTAAACCTATTTTTATGGGAAATATCACGGAGGTGCTGACTGGCTGTCCCTTCCATTTACCCGGAATAAAGCAGGGCATTGCTGCCCAAATAGCTTCAATTACAGGCAGGAAGTGTGGATGTAATGGGCGAATAATTTCCAGATGCGCTGGATAACCGGTGGCGTCGATATCAAACCGAAGTATAATTTTTCCGGTTACCTCTTCGCAAATTTCACAGAGGTGGAAATGTGACGCAATAAATTTTTTTCTTGCAGCTTCACCCCCGGGGAACTGGGGCATTTCTTCATATGTTATAAAAATTTCTTGTGAAAATGAGTCGTGCTGTGCGGTAATTGCGCAAGCGCAGTGTAGTAAAACAATGGCTATCAACGGGATTCGCATGGCAGATTGTTTATAGAAAAGATGCAAAATTTGTAAGTTTTGGTGTTTATGTTTATTTTTGTAGTAAACACAACATTGTCAGATGAAAACATACCACTACACCTTGCTTTTTTTCCTGTTGGCGATAAGCTTTGCTTTTTCACTTCCTGTTCCCCGTTCGGAAGAAAACCCGCCGGAACGCGAAGGAAAAGACTACGCCGTATTTTTTTACGTCACCAAATTTCAACCAGGCTGGCAGGGGTTGCCTGACACCAAAACGGAAGTTGAAGCACTCAGCAAAGAACTGCGGGACAATTACGGCTTCATAGAGCCGGAATTGGTTCCCAATCCCACCAAACAGCAGATCTATGACAAAATCGCAGCATGGAATGAACGCCTCGGCCCCGACGATCAGGTGCTGTTTTTCTTTTCCATGCACGGCTATTACGACCCCGCCAGTGAATTGGGGTACCTCATCGCCGCCGATGGCATCTCCAAGGATAGATACTACAAAACCTGGCTTGACTACAATAGCCTGCGCCCTTACTTTGCGCAATGTAAAGCGAAACATGTACTGGTGGCTCTTGACGCCTGCTATTCGGGTTCCTTTGGCAACATCGAAAAATCGCCCGATTACCCCGCTTATGATGAAGACTTAGACTGCGAATCGCAAATAGCAACATCTTTTGATTACCGGGTGAGACAGTACGTTTGTGCGGGCAGCCGGGAAGCAAAAACGCCCGGGAAATCCCTATTTGCTGCAAAAATGCTCGAAACCCTGCGCAGAGGCGCTACCAACGCAGACGGCATCCTTCGCTTTGAAGACCTGACCTATGCTCTGGGAAAAATACGCACACCTGAACCCGTACACGGTGCCTTTAGTGGGCATGAACCGGGCGGACAGTTTGTTTTTGTTCATAAAAACGCCTGTGCTCCAAAACCCGACCGCGATGGCGATGACGTGCCTGATGGGGTAGACAAATGCCCCGATACCTGGGGCAGCCGGGCCGATGGTTGTCCGCAGGAGATTCGGGCAGACAACACTGCCCTTGACCTGCAAGCCTGGAAAAACGCCAGACAACTCAATACTGAACCTGCTTACCGCGACTACCTGCGCCAGTTTCCCAACGGAGAATTTAAAGACGCCGCTAATGTGGCCCTTCGGCGTATTGAAGGGGAGGCTATCCGCCGCCGCGAGGATATTGCCTGGGAGGTGGCCTTAGAAAAAAACACGCCCGCTACCTATAAAAAATATCTTGCCGACTACCCCGCCGGTCTGTACCGCGACGAAGCGGACACCAAAATCAAAGCGCTGGAACTGGCTGACAACAGAGAAGTGGTGCGCAATAAACCTACTCAAAATGGGGGTATCGAAAACAATAGCGAAAAGCCTGTTTCCAGTGTCACTGCCCCAGTGGTTATTGAGAACTACCTGAAAGCGATTGGCGGTAAAGAAGCCTTGAAAAGAGTAAACGACATGAAGATGAGCATGACGGCTTCGGCAGAAGGCCAAATCTTTGATTTGGTCATTCAGCGCAAAATGCCGAATAAAGTGGTCATGACCATGCTTGTGAGCGGCTTTGTATTAAGCCAGACCAAATTTGACGGTGAAAAAGGCGTCGTTATGGACATGAACGGCGAGGTACAAGCACTAAATGAAGTCAGCCTGAAAACATTTAAAGAGCAGTCGGGCATCTTTGAAGAAATTGAATATGCAACAAATGGCACTAAGCTGCAACTCAAAGGGGTAGAAAAAGTGGAAGGCAGAGACGCCTACAAGTTAGAAATTACGACGCCTTTCGGGACAAAGATAACAGACTTCTTTGACAAAGCCACCTGGTTAAAAATCAGAAGCGTTGAAATAGAGCAAGGGGATGAAGGTCCTGTTACTTCAACGACCGACTACGAAGATTACCGCACCGTGAGCGGCATAAAAGTGCCGTATACCATGAAAATGAGTGGTTCAACACCGATTCCAATGGCTTTTAAAGTACAATTGGTTGACATTAACAAAGGCATCCCCAATAGTGAGTTTTATATTGATTGAGGTGGGATTAGAATTAACAAAATTTTGGAATTTCCAGAATTTGGCTTCCCCTGACAGCCGACCCTGAGAATTCTCTAATCCTGTGAATTCTGATTCAGACGTTTTTTTGTCAGAATCAGAATTTACGGAATTTTAGAATTTCCAAAATTCTTACGCTCCGGACGCCTGCCTGATTCTGAGAATTCTTTAATCCTGCGAATCCTGATTCAGACAAAAAAGCCTTACCAGCACGAGAAAATCGCTCAAATTATACCTCTCCCTTTTTCCTATATATCCAAAAACCGGCAACACATAAGCGCTACGCGTAGATATATACGCTATATATGCTGCGCTATATATAGGCGCATATATCCGTGCGGCTTTCACACGAAAAAAATAAAAAAGGCGAGCCGTGTTGCGACTCGCCTCTTTTTGGAAGAGGGTTAAAGGGTAAAAGAATTAGAGGGTTATTTGGTCCTGGCCAGGCGGAAGCCAACGCTGCTGTAGCGGTAGTCGGGCGTGCCGCCGAAGCGATACGCCACACGGCAATACCGCGGGTAGACGTACCACGACCCGCCGCGAAAGACGCGGTAGGAGCCCGAAGCAGGGCCGGTCGGGTTGGTTTGGCTACCCGCAGGATAAGCCCCGTACCAATCGCTGCACCATTCCCAAACATTGCCGCTCATGTCGTGCAGGCCGAGGGCGTTGGGGCTGTTCAGGCTGCCAACGGGAACCGTTTTTTGCCGGTATTCGCCTGCAACAGAATAGGACTTTTTGTAATCAGCGCTTCCGTTAAAATTGATTTCTTTCGGGTCTATGATATTTTTTCCGTTGCCAAACAACACCGCTTTGCCACCGCCCCGCGCTGCGTATTCCCACTCCGCTTCGGTGGGCAGGCGATAGGGCTTTTGCCCCGATGGCAGCTTCGCATTGATCTTTTTCA
>JABWAJ010000485.1 GCA_013361075.1 Saprospiraceae bacterium
ACACCAAAAACGACCCGCGCCTCCGGAAATTGAGATTGAACCGCCCCCATACGGGCTTCTGCCACGGCAAAACAGTTGGCGTCATTGGCCATTGCTACCGGTACGCCGAGAAGGTCTTCGAGGTCTTTTTTAAGTGGCTTGTCGTTGAGACAAAGGGTATTGCTGTTCTTTAATAACTGGGTTTGCGGATCCAGGGTGCCAGGCGTACCAATGCCAATATGTGTCGGTGAGAGATAAGTTGCAGCCGAAAGCTGAGCAACCAACTTTTTGATCTGATTCAGAATGTGGTGGTATCCATGCACCTGCTCGGTCGGAACACGCAGCCGCGCAATTGGTTTCAGGTTGTCTTTGCCCTGTAAAACAACACCTTCAATTTTAGTCCCGCCCAGGTCTATTCCCCAGAGTGCTTGCATAAGCGATCGTTTTTTTTTGTGAAAGTTAGTTCGTTTTGCGATAAGCCCGATACCTTCAAAAAGCAGGTATATATTTTCACGGCTATATTAAGACATAAAGTTGGGAAACCTTTCTATTTTTGTACACTGGCAATCGCGCTGAATGCGGTAATGAACAGGTTGCCTTATCTTCTTTTAAGGTAGTTTTATGGCAGCATCTGTTGTGCCTGACAGCAAAATCATTTTGGAATTGCGTACGCCCGACGCACGCGACTTACCGGTGTTTCTGGTTGGAAACTTCAACGGGTGGCAGGTTAATGATGACCGGTATCGCTTAGAAAAAGTAAAAAAAGGGCTTTATCGCTTTGAATTTCCCAACAGGTTGCTGCTTCCGCAAATCGTGGAATATAAATATGTGCGTGGAGGGTGGGATCAGGTAGAACTGGACAGCAATGGTAATGAAATTTCCAACCGGGTTTTTCATCATGGTATCGGGTTCATTTCCGATGTTGTGCCGCGCTGGCGACGGGGAACCCTCACTTACCGGGTGGATCTGCTGCCTAAAATCCGGATCATTTCTGAATCCTTCCAAATTCCACAACTGATAAAAACAAGGCGCATTGCGGCCCTTCTCCCGCATGACTATGACCATACCAATCGCCGCTATCCTGTGTTGTATCTTCAGGATGGGCAAAATCTTTTTGATGATTATGCGCCATTTGGTAGTTGGGGTGTGGATAAAAAACTGGCTGAACTTGCTGAAAAAGGGTTGGGAAATGTCATTGTAATTGCCATAGACCATGCTTCTGAAGCGCGCATCGCAGAGTTTACCCCTTCGTATCCAACTCGTTTGGGAATAGGAGAGGGGAAAAAATACGCACGTTTTTTGAAGGAAACGCTGAAACCTTATGTAGATGCAAATTTTCGCACACTCCCTGACCGGGAGCATACCGGAATCGGAGGAAGCTCAATGGGAGGATTAATCAGCATCTATGCCGGATTAATGTTTCCGGAAGTGTACAGCAAACTGATGATTTTTTCTCCTTCTCTCTGGGTAGCGCCCAATATTCATTTTCATTCGGGTAATTTAAAGACGTCTTATGGTACCAAAATCTATCTTTACGGCGGCGGTGCTGAAAGTGCTGGTATGGCCCCGAGTCTGAAACGGATTAAAGAAACGCTGGAACAGCAAGGGCAGGGGTCAAATATGGACATCCGCTTAGTCATTGATCCGCGGGGCAGGCACAACGAAGCGCGCTGGGGAAAGGAGTTTCCGCGTGCTATCAAGTGGCTGTTTTTTAAAAAATAAACCGGGAGTTGAATGGTTTGATGCTCTCAACCTCTGAAATCATAAAAAACAATTCCTTAAAATCCTTTGCTTCATCCCAAAAGAAGCCCTGCGCATGAAGATTTTGCAGGCGGCAATTCAGGCCGCATCGTATCCGCAAACGTTGATTATTCCGGTCGCCGCTCCAGCAATGGACGAGGGGCTTCCGGAGTCGTTTTTCGCTGCCCTGAGTGACGCCTTTGGCATCCCCCGGCTTTCTGAAAGCGACTTTAAAGCCGATGGTGGAGAAATGTTGCTGTTTTTTACGCCACAAACGAGGGTTATTGTCCTTGGATTAGGCAAAAATCCCGCTTTTGCGGATGTTGTAAAATATTTTCGATCGGTTTCGTACAAACACAAACAGAAGTTATCTAAAGCTGTAGGTGTCAGTCTTTTGCACCAACAACTTCCGGAAAACCCGGCTGCATGGCTGGAAGCTGCTGCCAACGGGCTTGCCCTCGGCACTTACCAGATTGGGCGGCACAAAACCGGAAATGGCGAAGCTCATCCGCTCAGCGACCCCGAGGCTACCCTTCACTTATACCTGCCCGACAACCTCCGGGAGCCGGGATTGGCTGCGGCCCATAGAGGGCTTGAAATTGCCGGGATACAGCAGCGGGTTTTCAATATGGTAAATGCACCGGCCAATAAAAAAACACCTGCTGATCTGGCGGCCTGGGCGCAGGCTTCGGCAAAGCAATATGGTTACAAAGCTACCGTTTACGACCATAAACAATCGGAGGAACTTGGGTTCCATGCTCTGCTGGCAGTTGGCAGAGGAAGTGAGCATCCGCCTTTTTTTATTGTACTGGAATACGCGCCGGCCAATCCGGTGAAAAAAGTAGCCCTCGTAGGCAAGGGCGTCACCTTTGATACAGGAGGGATTTCCATTAAGCCCTCTTCCAACCTGCATTACATGAAAAGCGATATGGGTGGCGCAGGAGCAGTACTTGGTGCTATGGAAGCGGCTGCCGCACTTCGCCTCCCCATCCACCTTACAGGGGTGATTCTTGCCGCCGAAAACAGTATAGATGCCCTGGCGTTGCGCCCCAGCGATGTCATCGGTTCTTACAGCGGGAAAACGATCGAAATCATAGATACAGATGCAGAAGGCCGGCTGATTCTGGCAGATGGACTCACCTACGTTGTGCGAAACCACCAACCCGATGTTGTCATTGATCTTGCCACACTAACGGGCAGTGTGGTGCGCACATTAGGTTACCATGCTGCGGGGATTTTTTCCAACAATGAAGTTTTGAGCAAACAACTTTGCGGGGCCGGAGACCTGGTTGGAGAACGCCTATGGCCTTTGCCACTTTGGGATGTGTATAAAGAAGACATCAAATCGGATATCGCAGATCTGCGCAATTTCAGTGGTAAGCAGGTTGCAGGGGCGATTTCAGCGGCTAAGTTTCTGGAAGTTTTTGTGGAAGAACACCCGGCCTGGGCCCATTTAGACATAGCGGGGGTTGCCTTTAGTGATA
Source organism: Saprospiraceae bacterium (assembly GCA_013361075.1). Taxonomy (GTDB): domain Bacteria; phylum Bacteroidota; class Bacteroidia; order Chitinophagales; family Saprospiraceae; genus JABWAJ01. The sequence continues at coordinate 3,204 of JABWAJ010000485.1, forward strand.
CAGAATTTGCCTCTCAAAAAGCAGCAACTGCCTACGGCGTACGACTGCTTCTGGCCTACCTGGAAATGCTTTCCAAATCATAAAACGAACAACATTTTTAAACCAACTTACACACCATCACAAAAGTCTCAACGCCATGCAGCAAACAACTACCCGCAACCCAAACTACCTTTACCAAATCAGTATCATTGGCCTCCTTTTTTTTATTTTTGGATTCGTGACGTGGTTGAACGGCACTTTGATTCCGTTCCTGAAGCTGGCTTGCGAACTGGATACGATACAGGCGCTGTTTGTGACCTTTGCTTTTTACATCAGCTATTTTTTTCTGGCCATTCCCTCCTCCCAAATCCTGAAAAAAACGGGCTTTAAAAACGGGATGGCGCTTGGCCTGCTGGTGATGGCGGTGGGCTGTCTCATTTTTATTCCCGCTGCCAATATGCGGACGTTCCCATTGTTTCTGACCGGATTGTTTGTTCAGGGAATGGGGCTCTCCCTCCTGCAGACGGCGTCCAACCCATACATCAGCATCATCGGACCGAATGAGAGCGCAGCACAGCGCATCAGCATCATGGGGATTTGCAATAAGGTTGCCGGCATTCTCAGCCCCCTGATTCTTAGCAGTATTGTCTTGAAAAATGCCACGGCCATTGAAGCTCAGATTAATCAGGCAACGGATGCCGCCGTGAAAGCCGACCTGCTGAACCAATTAGCCGGTCGTGTGGTCATGCCTTATATCGTCATCGCCGCTGTACTTGGAGCATTGGCCCTGATGATTCGCCGTTCTGCCCTGCCTGAAATTGACGTGACGGCAGAAGAAAAGTCGGAAACCACCCCTGCTTTGAATATTGCTGCCGGCCGCACCAGCATTTGGCAATTCCCGCATTTGGTTTTGGGTGCAATTGCCCTTTTTGTCTATGTCGGAGCAGAAGTAATGGCCGGCGACGTTATTGGCATTTATGGCAAGTCGCTGGGTTTTGATCTTGACCAGACCAAATATTTTACCACCTTTACCCTGGCAGCCATGTTGCTGGGATACGTATTGAGCATTGCTACCATTCCTAAATACATTTCGCAGCAAAATTTCCTGAAGTATTCTGCCATATTCGGGGCTGCGCTGACGCTGTTGGTTTATTTCACATCCGGTTCCACGGCAGTGACGTTCATTGCCTTGCTGGGGTTGGCTAATGCCGTCATGTGGCCAGCTATCTTTCCATTGGCTATCAATGGTTTGGGGAAATTTACGCAAATTGGTTCGGCCATTCTCGTGATGGGCATTGCCGGCGGTGCTGTTTTGCCCCAGATTTATGGCCTGATCGAAGAGTCGCTGGGGTACCAG
>JABWAJ010000020.1 GCA_013361075.1 Saprospiraceae bacterium
AAACTTGTGCAAAAATAAGCAACCATGAAATTCCCGCTGTCGCTTTTGCCTTTGTTCTTATTTTTGCTTACCGCAAACAGGCTTACCAGCCAGGCCGATCCCAAAGCACTCGACCGGTATTGCGATCAGGCTCAAAAAGACTGGGAGGTTCCCGGCATGTCGGTCGGCGTGATCAAAGATGGCCAGGTCGTTCTTGCAAAAGGCTACGGCATTGCAGAAGCAGGAAAAGCGGCCAAAGTTGACGAAAATACACTCTTCGCCATTGCCTCCAATACAAAAGCATTTGTAGCCACATCGCTCGCCATGCTGGTGGAAGAGGGCAAACTCCGCTGGGACGACCCCGTACAAAAACACCTGCCGTGGTTCAAACTCTACGATCCTTATGTAACTGCGCATACCACCGTGCGTGACTTGCTGTGCCACAGGGTTGGCCTCGGTACTTTCAGCGGCGACGTCGTCTGGTATAAAAGCAATTACACTGCGGAAGAAGTGGTGCGTCGGGCCGGCGAACTGCCGCAGGCCTACGAATATCGGGGTGGTTATGGTTATTCAAACCTCATGTTCATTGCTGCCGGCGAAGTGATCCGGGTAGTGAGTGGCAAAAGCTGGGATGTGTTTGTAACCGAACGCATCCTCAATCCCGTGGGGATGACGCGTACGATCACTTCGGTAAAAGCTCTGCCCCAATCCGTCAACGTTGCTGCGCCCCACAAGCCCGAAAACGGTGCCAATCAACCAATTCCGTGGGTAAACTGGGACAACATGGGTGCAGCAGGCGGCATCATTTCCAGCACATCCGACATGCTGAAGTGGTTGCAGTGGAATATTGACCAGGGCAAAGCAGGAGGCAAATCCCTGTTGCCTGCCAAAGCGTTGTGGGAGCTCTGGCAAACGCACAGCATCAACCGCATTGGAGAAAACGGGCGGAAATTATTCCCCACCCGAAATTTTTCAATGTATGGCTTAGGCTGGGGATTGTTCGACTACAACGGCCATCTTGTGGTGTCGCACAGCGGCGGATATGACGGGATGTATTCACGCACTTTTTTTGTGCCGGATCTGAAACTTGGCGGCGTTATCCTTACCAATGGCATGACTGGTGTGGGGAATGCCCTGATGTACCGCATCCTGGATACGTACACCGGCAATATGCAAAAAGACTGGAGCAAAGAATTGCTGGAGCGCGAAAAAGCCGGCCAGAAAGACCACGAAGCCGAGATGAAGCAATTGAAAAACAAGCGGGTGAGTGGGACAAAACCTTCCTTGGATTTGAACAAATACACCGGCTTGTACCGCTGTAAATTTTACGGCGACATCCGGGTAGCCACAGAAAACGGGAATCTTATGATCAAATTCCTTCCGGCTGCCGGCCTGAGCGCAACGCTTTCCCACTGGCATTTTGACACATTTGAGCTGAAATGGGCTGAACCTCAGGCCTGGTTTGATTTCGGAACCGTGCAGTTTGTACTAAATAATGCAGGCGAACCGAAAGCATTGCAATTTCAGGTACCCAACGGGGATATTTTTTTCGAGGAAATTCATGCTGAGAAGGTGGATTAGTGCACGCTAAATAACGTGCGTATCTTCCCGGCCAGCACCCGTGCGTGCCCTTCCTCCGCTTCGTGCGACCACCCTGCAATGTGGGGGGTAAGCACGACATTTTCTGCACGGCGCAAATATTGAAACGGTTCCGGCAATGCATCGGGTTCGAGGTGAGCAAACGACATTTCTTCGTACTCATGAACGTCGAGGCCTGCGCCCAGCACTTTGCCCGTCTCCAGATGAACAACCAAAGCAGTAGTATCGAGTACCAACCCCCTGGCAGTATTGATCACATACACTGGTTTGAGAAAATTAGACAAAAAAGCATGGTTCACCAGATGATGGTTTTCCGGAAGGTAGGGAATGTGCAGGCTGACGATGTCGCTTTCGCGAAAAATCGTTTCCATGTCGGCTTCAGCAGCGTAGGCATCGCCGTAATTTATCCTGAATTTGTCGTAAGTCAACACCCGGCACCCAAAGCCCGTCAGGCGTTGGGCGAAAGCCTGCCCCATATTGCCATAGCCGATGATTCCCACCGTTTTGCCTTTTAATTCTGTCGCCCGGTTGCCTGCCCGAATCCACTGTCCGGCCCGTATTTGCCGGTCGGCAAGGGCGATGCGGTTCATCAGGCAAAGCAACAGGGCGATGGTGTGTTCTCCAACCGTATCGCGGCTACCTTCGGGAGAAGTAAGGACGGCAATGCCTTTTGCAGCTGCGGCGGCCAGGTCAATGTGCTCTGTACCAACCCCCCACCGTGCTACACCACGCAGGCGGGTTGCTTTTGACAGGAAGGCTTCGTCAATCCGGAAACGGCTGCGCACTACAATGCCATCGAACTGCGGCAACAACCGTTCGGTTTCTTCCAGGGTGGCTGCACTGCCGTCGTAGCAGTCGAATCCCTGCGCACTGAGACTTTCCCAGAGCAGAGGGTGCACTTTGTCGGTGAACAGTATCCGGTTCATGGTTTTAACTTTGAAAGGCAAGTTGCGGATTTGGCAGCTTGCCCATTTGCCAACTTCCCTTTACAGCCACTTCACCAAATTCAAATCCTGACGGTGTGGCAACAACTCGTGTTTCGGGAACACCCGGAATCCATACTCGTAAACACCCGACATTTGAGGATCGAGCGCACACGCGTAGGTTGCCGTTGAGCCTTTCTGGCTGATTAAATTCAGTTCGTGCGTTATTTTCAGTTCCAGTTCATCGTCGTTTAAGCGGCGGAAAAAAGCTACCTCTACGCCGATGCGCTGGGCAGGCAAACCATTGATGTCTAAGCTGATCGTTGCTTCAAAGGGCTGTCCAACAGGCAGTGGGTGGTTGTCAGAATCAAAAACCTGCAGGTCAGCCACGCTGATTTTATCCCAATCTTCCTGCATCTTGCTTTTCCATTCAGCCAGTTCAAGCGCCTTCGTGTAGTTTTTCGCTTTTACGATTTGACTCCGTTGATAGAGTTTGTTGTAGAACCGATCGAAGTAGTCGTCGAGCATGCGTTTCATGGTAAATTGCGGGGCAATTTCAGCGATGGTCTGCTTTACATGGCTGACCCATTTAGCAGAAATGCCTTTTTCATCGCGCTCGTAATACGTCGGTGCAATATCGTATTCCAGAATGTTGTAGATCGTTTCTGCGTCAAGCTGGTCCTGAAGGTTCGGGTCGTCGTAGGTATTTTCAAGCGGCAGGGCCCATCCGGCGTCGGGCCGGTAACCTTCTACCCACCATCCATCGAGCACACTGAAGTTCATCACCCCGTTCAGCACGGCTTTCATACCGCTGGTGCCCGAAGCTTCTTTCGGCCGGGTTGGGTTGTTCAGCCAGATATCTACGCCACGTACCAGCGTTTTAGCCATTTCCATATTGTAATCTTCCAGAAAGATTACTTTGCCCAAAAATTCGGGGCGCTTCGAGGTATTGATGATGCTGCGGATGAGATCCTGACCACCGCCATCGGCAGGGTGTGCCTTCCCGGCAAAAATAAACATCACCGGGCGATCGGGGTCGTTTACAATTTGCGACAAGCGCTCCGGGTTGGAGAACAGCAGGTGCGCGCGTTTGTAGGTGGCAAACCGGCGTGCAAAACCAATCATCAGGGCATCTTCCCGAATCGAGTTCAGCACAGAAAAGATCGTGCGGGGGTTTTCGCCGCGGCGCTGCAGGTCTTCCTGCAATTTGCGCTTCACATAGCGGATCAGGCGCTGTTTTTGCAATTGCCGGATGGCCATGATTTGCTCATCGGGTACCTGGTGTATTTTTCGCCAGTGCACGGGGTTCGACTGGTCGCGCAGGAAGTTTTTGCCAAAAGTAGTTTCATACAACTCGTGCCATTCCCGGCCAATCCAGGTGGGGTAATGCACGCTGTTGGTGACGTAGCCCACATGCAATTCATCAGGGTGGTAGCCCGGATAAAGTACACTGAACATTTTTTGAGAAACGTCGCCATGCAGTTTGCTTACGCCATTTACTTCCTGGGAAAGCCGAATGGCTAAGTGGCTCATCGAAAACAGCTCGGATGGGTTTCCAGCCTCGATTTTACCCAACGCCATAAACTGCTGCCAGGGAATGCCAAGGTCAGCAATATAATCGGCTAAATGCTCCCGCAGGGACCCTTCCGGGAAATAATCGTGACCCGCAGGCACAGGGGTATGCGTTGTAAACAGGGAGGTCGAGCGTACGACTTCCACTGCCGCGTTGAAGCTCAGGTTTTCGTTGCCCATATATTGCCTGAGGCGTTCCAGGGCGAGGAAAGCAGCATGGCCTTCGTTGATGTGGAACAAATCAGGGGTGATGTTCAGCGCTTTAAGTGCCCGAACCCCGCCAATGCCCAGCAAAATTTCCTGTTTCAGCCGGTGCTCGTTGTTGCCGCCGTAAAGCTGGTGGGTGAGGGCGCGGTCTTCCCAGCGGTTTTCGTCAATGTCGGTATCCAGCAGGTACAGCGAAATGCGCCCTACCTGAAGTTCCCATACTTTGGCCCACACCAGGCTGTCTCTCAGTTGCACACTCACTTTTACCCATTCGCCGCTTTGGTCGCGTACGGGGTGGATGGGCATTTTGGTAAATTGCTGCGGCGGGTATTGGTGGATCTGATCCCCATTCAGCGTCAGCGCCTGCTGAAAATATCCATAGCGGTAGAGCAGCCCCACTGCCGTCAGGTTGATGTTCGTGTCGCTGGCCTCCTTGAGGTAGTCGCCAGCCAAAACGCCCAGGCCACCGGAATACAACCGAACGGAAATGTGCAAACCATATTCCATGCTGAAGTAGCCGATGTGCGGCGTTTTCACCACCGGAGCTTCTTTCAGATAGGCCTGAAAAGCTTTGTTGACCGACTTCAGGCGCGCCATGAATTCTTTGTCTTCCAGCAGGCGCTTTGTAGTTGCTACGCTCAGCCCATCAAGCAGGGCAATGGGGTTGTGGTGAACGGATTCCCACAATTCCGGTTCAATGGTACGAAAAAGCTGGATGGCTTCTTTGTTCCACGACCACCAGATATTCCCCGCCAGTTCCTGCAAAGGTGCAAGCGCTTCGGGTAGTTTCGATTCGATGAAGATGCGTTTCAGCTTGATGCTGTTATCTTTCAGTTGACCGATCATGTGCGTTTTGTTTTGCGTTAGAATTGATCAGAAAGGAGGCAGGTAACCATCAGGGCTGCCCCTTTTTCTGAAAAAAGCGACGCAAAATTAGTATTCTTTTCGGATGCGGATACGGTTCTAAGGGTATTTGTGCCATTTTTACACTAAGCATCGTGTCGGAAATAAGTTGTTGGTTTCGGCGAGGGTATTTTTTTCGGGAGCAAGGCAGCAAAACAGGCGCATAGTGGCGCTACGCAACTGTTTTGATGACGAAGCTGTCGGGAAAAAGACGCCGCCCAAATCGGTAAGTTATTTCAGACACGATGCTAAGTGCCCATTTAGAAAAAACTGTATAACAAGGCAATATTTCCGGAAAGAAGAAACCTCGAACTGTTTCGTTCTGCCGAAAACGGGAGAATAGATGCCGTAGCAAACGAAGCCCGCGCATTGTCAGAAGCCCAGGTATAGCTGCCATTCAAAGAGCCTTCAATACGGAATTGATAATTGATGAAATAGGTCGTGGAGAAATTAATGGCCGGTTGGATGACATGAAAATCGAACAGGATGAGGTTGTCGGGATCAGCCCAATAATATTCGTAGCGCAGCACGGCGTTGGCCAACAAAGCCGTACGGGAATTTGGAAAATAACCCCAGTTTGCGCCAAATTCTGCATAAGGTCGGATCCAAATGTTGTTGACTTTATCGTCCCAGTCGACGGGGTTGTTCAAATACTCGAGGCCTGCCCTGAGGGTTTTTCCTGCCTGCCAAAATTGATTAACGGGGCGTTCTTTTAAGTATTCTCCAAAAACCCTGGCACCAAAATACCCGGAAGAAACACCGGGAGCAAAGGTTCTCGAATGTGAAAACAAAACAAAAGGCTCGACCCCAACAGCAACCCGCTTGCCCGCCTGGCGGACGTTGCGAAAGGCATAAAGCCAATTGTCGGCCAGGGCTGAAAAATACACGATATCACTTTGGCCATCCTCCAATCCGTTTTTTTTAAACCAATTGTCTAATTGAGTCAACTCATAAATTCGTTGCCGCCTGAAATCAAAAATACGCTGGTTGCGGGCAGCGGCCATTACCTGCCCCAGTGAAAAGAGATTTTCCTGGCTCAGCGGGGCAGCCAAAATGCTGTTTTCCAGCAGGTCGTCCATTAAAAATTTTGCAATAAAAACATCGTCTATGGGTTCAATTCGGCCTTTCCCAATCTTCAACGGCAAGCTGGCAGATACCGCAACGTTCCAGTTTTTAAATTGAAAAAAAGGATTAGTGCCCTGTTGTGTACTTTTTTCATAAGCAGCCTGCAAAAAAAGGTTGTATTCTGTAAATCGCAGGGGTTTATAATATTCCCGGTGTACCCTGTTGACCCCAAAACCGGCGCGAATTCTGTTGTATCGTTCATCCGGTCCTCGGCCCGTGGAAAAAGCCTGGTTAAAATTGAAGGATTGCTGGGATTGCAGGCGTGCTGTGTTTCTAAACCGGCTGTACGCAAGGTTCAGGTTGTTCGAGAGGTTGCTGGAACTGTTGTCGTCGAAGCCAAGTTCCCTCCGCATGGTTTGCAGCGCGTTACCCAGTAAGTTGAATTGAGCATCCAGCGCCTTCCGGTCAATATCCGGAAAGCGGAAAGCTGCATAGTCGTAGTCGGTGGAACCGGGGAGCGTTTGGCAATAAAGGGCCTTGCCGGCAAGAAAAAAGATAATCAGAAAGGCCACTTGCGCGCCTCGCGGGAAGGTAGTTGTTGTCGTCATGATGTTGAGCATTTTGAGTGTACCGGTAAAGGTATTTTCAAGTGCCCAACATCACTATGAAGAAAAAGCTAAAGTTAGTTAATACCCTGTTAAACAAATCATTCCACTTCCGTTACTTTCATCATATTCGTTCTGAACCTACGGTGCAACGGCATGCTCCCGGTATTGACGATCACATCACCGGGATGGATCATTTCTGCTGCTTTAAGGATATCCGTCACATCATTGATGGTTTCATCGGTGGTAGTAAACCGGTCGTAATAAAAGCAGCGTACCCCCCAAACCAGGTTCAGGGTAGATAGCATGTGCATCCGGTCGGAGAACATAAAAATGTCCGCATTGGGCCGGTAGCTCGATACTTTAAAAGCGGTATATCCGGAACTGGTCATGCCGATGATGGCTTTGGCGCTGATTTCTTCGGCTGTACGTGCTGCGTTAAAACAAACCACGTCTGAATAAAAAGTGCGGGCTTTGTCGGTCAACACCGGCCGGGTGCGCTTGTCACTGCCGGTATAGTGTTTTTCTGCTTCGCCGATGATTTTGCACATGGCTTCCACAACGAGTACAGGGTGGTCGCCGGCGGCGGTTTCAGCGCTAAGCATTACTGCATCGGTGCCGTCAAGTACGGCATTGGCCACGTCGGTAATTTCGGCCCGTGTAGGGCTTGGGTTGTGAATCATGCTATCCATCATCTGGGTAGCCACAATCACCGGGCGCGCCTTTTGCAGGCATTTCCGGATGATTTCTTTTTGAATCAACGGCAGGCGCTCCATGGGCATTTCAATACCGAGGTCGCCGCGTGCTACCATGATGCCGTTGGAAGCATTGATGATTTTGTCAATTTTTTCCACTGCTTCCGGCTTCTCGATTTTGGCAATGATTTTAGCCGGGTGGTTTTTGGCATCCAGGCGCGCACGAAGGTCTTTGATGTCTTTGGCCGAACGCACGAAGGACAATGCAATCCAATTGACGGGCTGGGTGAGGATGAACTCCAGGTCGGCTTCGTCTTTGGGAGTCAGCGAAGGCAGAGATACCTTGGTGTTCGGCAAGTTAACCCCTTTGTTATTGGAAAGCACACTGCCGTGCACTACTTTTAACTTCACCTGGTCTTCGTCATTGGTTTCCACGACTTCGAGCACGACTTTGCCATCGTCTACCAATACCGTTTCTCCCACTTTGACATCTTTAGCAAACCCTTCATAACTCATGTAAACGCGTTCCATGTTGCCAATGCAGGGCTCCTGCACAAAAGTAAGGATGTCGCCCGGTTTGATGGCCAAACCATCATTTTCCATTTTGCCCACGCGAAGTTTAGGCCCCTGCAAATCGGCCAGAATGCTGATGTGCAGGTTGTATTTTTCATTGATATAGGTGATGTGATTGATCACTTCCTGGTGCTGTTCGTGTGCGCCATGCGAAAAATTGAGGCGAAAAACATCCACGCCTGCTTTTACCAATTCCAGCAACATTTCATAAGAGTTCGATGCGGGGCCGACCGTTGCAACGATCTTGGTATTTTTATGTATACCGGTTACCATCATGCCAAATTTTGTTCTCCAATTTGTGAACTTATAAAAACAATTCCTCTAAGTGTAAAAAATACAACAAAGAACCCCCAAAAGTAACCCTATCTGGGAAATTTGCTACCACCGATTCCAGTTTTTTCACATATCCGGCAATTTTCAGCCAAACAGGTCCGGAGGAGGAGGCGGTGCCGGCTGGTGCAATTCAGGGCCATCGTTGTATGCTGCATTGACTTTTTCCGAAACGCGGTACAGGCGGAGCAGGCCGTCGTCTGCGGGGCGAAGCAGGTCTATGGCTTCCTCCAGCGGGATTTCCCCCAGCCATTGCGCGATTTCCCGAGGCGTATTCAGCAACACCGGCATCCGGTCGTGTACAGCAGCCATTTCGCGGTTTGGAGTCGTAGTGATCACTGAAAAAGTGCGAAGAACGCCGCCCTCGGGTTTTCTCCAGGTATCCCACACACCGGCCAGTGCCAACAACCGGCCATCCGCGCGCAAAATCCGGAAAGGTCGTTTTTGTTTGCCTTCCCGCTGCCACTCATAAAAACTATCGGCCAGCACCACGCAACGCTGGTTCCTGATTGGCAGTCGGAATGAAGGCTTGTCGGCGATGCCTTCGCTTCGGGCATTGATGCGTTTGGCCGCATCTTTGACGTCTTTGGCCCAATGCGGCACCAGCCCCCACGACAAGCGATCCAATGCTTCCGGGTGCTCGTTGAGGAGGACAAAAGCCTGCTGGGTAGGCGCAATGTTGTAACTCAGCGGCAATGGGCCGTCGCCCAGCTCCAGCCGCTCGCCAAACTGTTCCAGGATTTTTTCTTTTGTCGTAACGAATGACAGCCGTCCGCACATCTGGTTATTGTTTCAGCGACCCTAAAGAGCCAATTTTCGATTTGGCAAAATGCAAAAGAAGTTTTAAAAACCAAAGTCAAATGGAGGAGTATATTTGCTTCCATGACTGGTTTTTACAAAATACCAGTATTTTTATGCTATGGCAACGTTTCTACAATCTCCCAATGCGGCTTTTTCAGACATTGAAACCATTTTCAAAGCGCAGCAGGAGCAAATTGCTTCACTGGCAGCAACTACCGCCAGCGACCGTATCCGAAAACTCAAACGCTTAGCCGGCCTGCTTTGGAATCAAAGAACCGCCATCCAGGAGGCCTTGTTTGCAGATTTCCACAAACCAGCGACAGAATCAGACATCATTGAGATATTTCCGTTGCTGGTAGAAATCAAACATACCACGCGGCGCCTCCACCAATGGATGCGCCCCAAAGCCGTTGACACTCCCTGGCCCCTGCTGGGCACGTCGAGCCATATCCGGTATGAGCCAAAAGGTGCCGTACTCATCATTTCGCCCTGGAATTTTCCATTCCAACTGGCCATGGAGCCACTGATTTCAGCCGTTGCTGCCGGGAATGCGGTGGTGGTAAAGCCCTCCGAATTCACGCCGCATACCGCTGCCGTCATGAAAAAACTGCTGCTGGAGGTCTTCCCGGAAAACGAAGTGGCCGTAGTTGAAGGCGACGCCACCATAGCGCAATACTTGCTGTCGCTGAAATTTGACCATATTTTTTTCACGGGATCGCCCCAGGTGGGCAAGTTGGTAATGAAAGCCGCAGCGGAACACCTGAGTTCCGTAACGCTGGAATTGGGAGGAAAATCGCCCGTCATCATAGACGAAAGCGCAAACATTGAAGCCGCAGCCCGGCGGGTAGTAGCCGGAAAACTGTCGAATTGCGGCCAGATTTGTGTCGCTCCGGATTACGCTTTTGTTCACGAATCGAAACAGGCTGATTTTTTAACGGCTTGCGCCAAATACATCAACACCATGTACGGCGCTACGGATGAAGCCCGGATCAGCGGCGATTATACCCGCATCATAAATAACCAGCATACTTCCCGGTTGAAAGCATTGCTGGAGGACGCGCTGCAAAAAGGTGCCCGTTCAGCATATCCCGGTGGCCAGGTTCAGGAAAACATCAATTATTTCCCTCCCGTTTTGCTGACGGGGGTGACCAGCGACATGCGCGTTGCTGCTGAAGAAATTTTTGGCCCTATTCTGCCTGTTTATACCTTTTCCAAGCTCGAAGAAGTAATTCAGTACATCAATAAAAAAGAAAAACCGCTGGCACTGTACATTTTCAGCGATTCAAAGCGCAATGTGGAACAAGTGTTGAAGCAGACCTCCTCCGGTGGAGTCACCATCAACGACATTGCCATCCACTTCTACAACTACCACCTGCCTTTTGGCGGCGTCAACAATTCGGGGATTGGGAAAGGACACGGGGAGTTTGCTTTTCACGAATTTTCCAACGCAAAAGCAGTGCTACGCCAATGGACCCCGATCTCCGGCGCAGAAATGCTGTATCCGCCGTTTACTTCGGTGAAAAAGAAAATCGTAAGCTGGCTGATGAAGTGGGTTTGAAGTAGTTGTTCGTTGAGCATTCTGTTCCCGCACTTCAAATTCTACCGGCTACTCTCCTCGATAAAAATCGCTCAATCGCTCCTGAAGTTTTTTTGCAGCTTTTGTCATGCGTTTGCGGGCAGCAATTTCAGGTGCCAATGTTTTATTAATCAGGTACCCCAGATTGTCTAAACGGATTGCTGCGGGAAAAGGCGGCTGTAATTCATTCAGGTTGCTGTCGGAAAGGATGAACGCCTCCGCGCCTGAACTTTGGGTGGCATCGGTGTAACCAATGCGGAGCAGCATCCAAAACTTTCCTTCCAGCGTAGTGCTGGTGTTCACTTCGAGTGCATCGGAGAGAAAAAAGCCGCTGGTGGCACCGTTCCGCAACTGGATAACAGCCGTATCGTAAGCAAAATAAACATCCGAAAAGCGGTACTCCTGGCGAAACGCAGCGATAGCAGTCAGGTTGTCAGAACGTCCTTCCGACAAGGTTGTTTCCAGTTGCTGCCGGATGCGTTTTTTTTCATTTTCTGCTACTTGAGGATTGTCAAGCAAAGCCGAAAATGCCTTTATTTTTTTGTGGTTGGAAGGGAGACACACCACGAGTACCCCTCCTTTCAGAGATTTTACTGTTTCATAAGCTTTGCGTTTGGGCCCGGGCGGGGTGTCTTCTTCTGCTTGCGCAAAAAGGAAACAAGGCAGGCAGCACAACAGAGCGAAAACGGGTAGTTTTTTCATTTTTTTTGTCTCGTATGGTAAAAAATCACCCCGGTAGCGGGATGGTTTAAGCGATCAGGATCCTGCAAATTACCGTGCCCTTTGGGCGTACCTGCAAGAAAAACAGTTTATTTTTTTTGAAGCCATTTTCCTGAAAAGATAAATGCCGTTTTTTATTGGAAAAAGTCCAAATTTGCAGGCTTTTTGCGACTTCTTGGAGCATTTTAAACGCGTATTGTCAGGTTTCTTGCGCAAGGCATCATAAAAAAAAGTAAATTCCGTTTTAAAGCGGACAAAAATTCACAGACTCAGAAATGACGCAATCCATAGACATTGAAGTGCTGAACCAGCAAATCTACGCAGACAGCGCTTTTGTTGAACGCCTGAATAGCGAAACGGCCAAAGTAATTGTCGGCCAAAACCACATGATCGAACGCCTGATGCTGGGTCTGCTGACCAAAGGACACCTCTTGCTGGAAGGACTGCCGGGCCTGGCAAAGACCTTAGCCATCAAGACTTTAGCGAAAGCCATCCACGCTGATTTCAGCCGCATTCAGTTTACACCCGACCTGTTACCCGCCGACGTGATCGGCACCATGATTTACAACCCGGCACGCAATGAATTTTCGGTGCGCAAAGGTCCGGTGTTCGCCAATTTCATCCTTGCCGACGAAATCAACCGCGCCCCGGCAAAAGTGCAAAGCGCCCTGCTGGAAGCCATGCAGGAACGGCAGGTGACCATTGGCAACGAAACGTTCCCCCTGGAAGAACCATTTTTGGTGCTGGCTACACAAAACCCCATCGAACAGGAAGGTACCTATCCCCTGCCGGAAGCACAGGTAGACCGGTTTATGTTTAAAGTAAAGGTGGGGTACCCAACCAAAGAAGAAGAACGCGACATCATTCGCCGGAACATTTCCGGTGAAGACTTGCAACAGGTGAATCCGGTGGCTACGATTGCCGAAATTCTGAAAGCCCGCGAATCGGTGCGCAAGGTGTATATGGATGAGAAAGTAGAAAAATACATCATTGACATCGTTTTTGCCACACGCAATCCCGGCGATTATGGCCTTAGCCAGTTAGCCCCCCTCATCAATTACGGCAGTTCGCCACGCGCCAGCATCAGCCTGGCCATGGCTGCAAAAGCACATGCATTCCTCAAACGCCGCGGGTTTGTATTGCCGGAAGATGTACGCCAGATCTGCCACGACGTCATGCGTCATCGCATCGGGCTGACCTATGAGGCAGAGGCAGAAAACGTGACGCAGGAAGATATTATCAATAAGGTGCTGAACGCGGTGCAGGTTCCGTAAATTTAGCGCCCTAATGCCCAAAGGGGGAACTAACAGACTGGCATGCGGGGAACCATGGCTCAAGTTTTGGGTATTCTCTCCCATGTAGTTCGGCTTGAAAACAATACGTGTTGAGCGCATCTAATAGTAGATTCTCCTAAACCATTCTGGGACGAAGACAACATGTATCAAGTTTTGATGGTGCCCTAATTTTTTCGGTATAATTTAGTGTTTTTATAGGAACGGCAGCCGTATGGCATTGGGCGACCGCGAGGGTCGCCCCTACCGCCCCCCAACCCGCCGTCCACCGTCCACCGTCCACCATCCACCGTCTACCGTCCACCGTCCACCGTCCACCGTCCACCGTCCACCAAAATAATCGTCATCCATCCGCCGAAATCCCTACATTTATGTGCCGGATATATTACTTTTCCCGATCTTTCCCTTTACAAATAATCCGGGCGGTTTACAGCATCAAAAAAGCACCAAGTCCATGGATAAAACCATAGACCAGCTCCTTGCAGATGGCGAAACCAAGCAGGCGCTGGACAAATTAGGCAGTTTATTGAAGGATCTTTCTTTAAAGTATCAGGAAGACTGGTTCTCCATATCGGCGCGTTTTCACCAGTTGGAAAGTGAAAGGCTCCGGGGACTTTTGCCGGAAGGCGAGAGGCATTTGGACAACAAGCTCAATTTTGATTTGCTGACTTTATTCAAGGATTGCCGGGAAATTGCACGCCATTACGTCTCTCCGGTTTACCTGGCGGGGGGCATCGAGCAAAACATAGAACAATCGCTGGAAACCAAGTTGCTGGGAAAATACAAAGTGCTGAAAAAAGTTGGAGAAGGGGCTACTGGATTGATTTTCAAAGGAAAAGATGAGTTTTCAGGCCGCATTGTCGCCATCAAGGTACTCAAGGTGCAGACTTCGGACCTCAAACGCGCAGCAGATGAAGTGGAAAAAGTAACGCGCTTCAAACACCGGGGCATCATCAAAATTTTTGATGTGTACTTCGACAGTTATCCCCTTTGTATCATTACGGAGTTCATAGACGGCATCAACCTCGATAAGCTCATCCGGGGGTCGGGGCCCATTCCGCTGGGGCGCACCCGCGATTTGATCTGCCAACTGGGAGATACCCTCGATTACATTCGCCACCGGAAAGTGCGCCATACTACCATCCGCCCGTCAAAAATTCAGATTGACGAAGAAGGATACCCAGTGTTGTCGCCATTCGAGGTCATCAAATCAGGAAGGCCCGACCGGAACTTAGAAAAAGTGATCCAGGATTGCGCCTACCTCAGTCCTGAAAAATTGGCACCAGTCGACGGTGCCGACCAATACGATGCCGGGGCAGAAGAACGCTCTGATCAATTTTCAATGGCGGTTCTTGCTTATGAAATGCTGACTGGAATGCGCCTGTTTGAAGGCGAAAATATTCCCGAAATCATTAATAGCAGAAATTCATTTTTCAGCAATGCACGGTTCAGGCAGGAAAAGTTGGGCGTGCTCGACGAGTATCCCGTCATGAAAAAAATCCTGGCGAAAATGTTACAGGAACTGCCGGAACGACGCTATGAAGATTTAAAAAGCGCCCTCCGCGCCATTGATGCCATGCCGGTAGTCGAGAAGCCCTGGCTGCTGAAGGTTAAGGACAGCTACCAGCGGTGTTTG
This sequence comes from Saprospiraceae bacterium, assembly GCA_013361075.1. GTDB lineage: Bacteria > Bacteroidota > Bacteroidia > Chitinophagales > Saprospiraceae > JABWAJ01. The sequence continues at coordinate 14,477 of JABWAJ010000020.1, forward strand.
CTGAGCAGTGGTGATTTTATTGCCCATTTTTATGAAAACCTGTTCAATGCACTGCCGGAAGTAAAACCCTTGTTCAACGCGCACAGCGACCAACACCGGATGCTGCAAAATGCCGTGTTGCTGCTGCTGGAAACTGACAGCAACCGCAATTTTCTGGAGCGCATCCTGCAATCAACCAAACACAATGGTCTGAAGATTCAACATTACGAAGTCTTCATTGACCAATTGATCCAAACCGCTGCCCAGCACGACGCAAAATGGAACGAAGACCTGAACAAAGCCTGGCAAAAAGCGATGGAACCAGCTTTAAAAATCATCCGGGAATATGGCTTCCCTCAAGCAGCAGAACAGAGCGAAAGCTCCTCTTGATATTAACAAATAAAGCGACAACTCTTTCAACATGAAAAAAAATCTACTCCTCAGCGCACTCTCGCTTCTTTTGGCGATCAACACACCTGCTCAGGTCATCATCAATGAATTTTCTGCTTCCAACAAAAGCGATTTCGCCGATAATTTCGGCGATTTTGAAGATTGGGTAGAATTGTACAACATGGGCCCTGCTGCCGTAAACCTTGAAGGATGGTACCTGAGCGACGACCCTGATGACCCTGAAAAATACCAGTTTCCCAACATCAACATCCCTGCAGGCGGCTTTCGGGTCATTTTTTGCAGCGACCGGAATGCCGTTTTCGGGCCAAATGTCCATACCAGCTTTAAACTTACCCAAACCAAACAGGAGTCTATTGTACTCAGCGACGCCAGCGGCAATGTCGTCAGTTCTGTGCAAATGACGGCAGTCACCCAGGGCAATCATTCCCGTGGCCGCAAAACGGACGGTTCCAACATCTGGGCCATTTATACCGATCCTACGCCGGGGCAATCCAATAACCCTGCAACGGATTTCGTTGCTTACGCGCCAAAACCGGTCATCACTACGGAACCCGGATTTTATTACCCGTCTTCAGGCATGATCCAGGTTGTCATCCAGGAGCCACTTCCTGGTTTCAAACTGCGTTACACCACCGATGGCTCTGAGCCCAATGCCGTTTCTGCGGAATATACCGGCCCTGTCACGATAGATAAAACGACGGTGGTCCGCGTCCGTACATTCAGCAACGATTCGTCTATTTTGCCTTCTTTCAGCGAAACCAATACCTATTTCATTGACGAGGTACATACGATGCCCGTTGTATCACTGGCTTCGCGCGATTTTGACGAACTGTTTTCCGGCTTTGGCGGCGAGATCAGCAATTATATTGAATACTTTGAAGACGGCCAGCTGCGCTTTGAATTGCAGGGGGATATCCGGGGGCATGGCAATGACTCCTGGGCTTATGCGCAAAAAGGCATGCGCTTTTATGCACGGGATGAATATGGCTACGACAACAACATTGAATACAAAATATTCGAAACGACACCCCGTGATGAATTCGATGTCATCATCCTGAAAGCCGGTGCTTCCGATAACTACCCCGGCGGGCAATTTGATGGCATCCCTTCCTGCCATATCCGCGACGCATTTGCGCATACCCTTTCGGAAAAGGGGCAACTCGACCTCGATTTCCGGCGCCTCCAGCACTGCATTGTTTACCTCAACGGCGAATACTGGGGGTTGTACGAATGTCGTGAACGGGTAGATACCGATTATGCCGATTTTTACTACGACCAGGGTGAAAAAAAAGTGGACATGCTCAAATTTTGGGGAGGCATGGATGTGGAGAACGGCAGCGCGCAACCTTGGTATGACTTGTATGATTACATCCTCAACAACGACCTCAATGACCCAGCTGTTTATGATTATGTAAAAAGCCAGGTCAGCATCAGCAGTTTTATTGATTATTTCATCCTCAATACTTTTCTGGTCAACTCGGACTGGCTCAACTGGAATACCATGTGGTGGCGGGGTACAGAAGAAGCAGGCGGGGTGCCCTGGCGGTATGCGCTCTGGGACATGGACAATATCTGCGATCTTGGACAAAACTATACCGGTTTGTCTACCACGACCTTTGAGAACTCGCCCTGTAATGTGGAGGATTATTTTTCGAACGACCCGGGCATTGCACACACGGGCATGTGGAAGAAATTTTTTGACAACCCGGAGTTTGTACAGCAGTACGTCAACCGCTACGCCGATTTGATGAATACCCTGTTGAATTGCGATTTCACGCTAAGCCATTTAGACAACCTGATTGCCATCATTACACCGGAAATGCCCCGCCAGATTGAACGCTGGGGCGGCAGTATGGAACAATGGCAGGAGAACCTGGAATACATGCGTTCCCAGGTAGAAGGCAAGTGCACCCTTCTGGCCGAACAAATTGTAGATTGCTACGAAGATGAAGGCATTACCGGGCCATACACAATCGAGGTAGACGTCATTCCGGCAGGCTCAGGCAGGGTTAAATTCAATACTACCGCACTGTATTCCTATCCTTATGCTGCCACTTATTTTGGCGGCATCGGCATCACCTGTGAAGCGCTGCCCAATCCGGATCAGGCTTTTGACCATTGGGAAATTGACGGCATTGTGTTTACACCCGATGAATTTACCCAACTCATCGAGTTTAGCCTGACCAACGACGCTGTCATCACGGCGTATTTTAAACCGGCAGTGCCTTGTGTACAGCCTTACAACATCCTCACAGACAGTACATTTAGCACCATTTCAATCAATTGGTCGGGGCCTGGCAATTTCATTGCTTACGAAATCAGCTACCGGCAGGTTGGTGCTGCAACCTGGAGTACCTTCGCCAATTTAGAAACGAGTTATCTCATTGAAGACTTGTCGGCTTGCACAGCCTACGAGATCAGGCTGCGCTCTTTCTGCGGTTTTGCCACCAGCGTGTACGACACCGTTGTTGTACAAACACAGTGTTTCACCAACACCCACGCTGAAGGAGATGGCTTGCTGGCTTCTGCCAGGGCTTTCCCAAATCCATTTTCACAATTGCTCACGGTGGAGGTAGAGCTATCCGCAGCTTCTCCCGTTTTGGTGGAACTACACAGCGCTAACGGCCAGTTGATTCAGGTGGAGGAAGCTACGCAACTGCAAGCCGGCGTACATCGTTTTGAAGTTTTTGCGGAAAATTCCCTCCCCGGAGGGCTTTACCTGCTGAAAATCAGAACGGAAGACGGGGTGAAAGTGATTCGGGTGGTGAAGAGTTGAGGATTTGAAGAGTTGAGGAACTGAGTATTTGAGTATTTGAAACTTCCGTCAAATACTCAAATATTCAATCATTCAAATCCTCATTCGTGTACACCACAATATTGACATGCCAAAACAGCGATTGTTTCGATGTGCCGCAACTGATTTGTGGTAAAAAAGCGTTATTTTTACGACGAAACAAGGAAAATTATGGCACCCATTACCAGTCTGTCTCAACTCGATCCCAACGGTACGTACACCTACGCTGACTACCTGACCTGGAAGTTTGAACAGGCTCTGGAAATCATCAAAGGAAAAATTCTGCCGTTGTCTGCGCCCAGCCGCACCCATCAAAAGCTTTCATGGAAACTAACGCTGGCTTTTGGCAACCATTTCAAAGGACGCCGCTGCGAAGCCTATGCAGCGCCTTTCGACGTGCGGCTGTACGATCGAAAAAAATCATGGAAAGCAGACAAAGATATTTTCACTGTAGTGCAGCCCGACCTCTGCATCATCTGTGATTTAGAAAAATTGGATGAACGTGGCTGCCTCGGTGCGCCCGATCTGGTTGTTGAAATCCTTTCTCCTGGAAACTCCTCCCGCGAATTGAAACTCAAAAAGAACCTTTACGCCGAATCGGGAGTGCGCGAATACTGGATTGTGGATCCTACCCACGAAACCCTGAGTCGCTACAATATGGAAGAAAATGGAACTTACGGACGCCCCCTCATTTTTGTCAATGATGAGGCCATGCCGTCTCTTATTTTTCCTGATTTTACGCTGGACTTAGTCGAGCTGTTCGGCCCGCCGCCGCCAATGGAATGACGATTATAAAACACAGTGAGCGCCGAGCCTGAAATGCGTTCCCTTGAACACATCATCCTTAAACCCGCCGGGAGCACGCTGCAATTCGGTCAGCGCAGGATTGTGGGTGTATTGGTTATCCAGGGCAAGGTTGAACACAGGAAGGAAAAAACTGGCATCGAGCACCCATCGGTCCCCAATGGCGTACTGAATCTGGGGATGCGCACCAAGCCGGATACTCCATTCGCAAATGTCCTGATAATCTTCAAATCCTTACTCTTCCACCTTCCTCCCCCCTTTCAACTCTCCCTGATATTCCCGCAGCAGTTCCCACTCGCTGCGAACGGCTAAGCGCGCCTGAGTAGCCCAGGTTTCCGGATCGTGTATCCGGTAGGCTTCTCCGGCATTGTCCAGGATCTCCCACAGGCGTTCCATGGGGGCATCAGCCAGATCGTGCAGGGTTGCGATGCCGCCGGATTTGAGCAAGGCGTCTATTTTAGGCCCGATGCCTTCTATGATTTGCAGGTTGGACACATCTGGTCCGACTGCGGGTTTCAGCGCTTCGGGGTGCTCCTGTTTTAGTTTTTGCAGCCGGGCAGCCTGGCCAATCCAGTCGTCGCGCTCGATACGCCCGGCAAAGTAGCCAATGTCGCGGGTAACCCGGGTGATGGCTTCTGCGTCGAATGCACTGATCTGATCAAAGGTATAAATCCCCAGTTCGTTCAGTTTTTTCTCGAGGAAAGGCCCGATGCCGACAATCAGGGTAAGGTCGTCTTTTTCTATCGGGGGGGCGTCAACGACAATCTTTTCGCGGAGTACGTCTTTGCCTCCGGGTACGAAAACAGGTTCGGGTTCCTCTTCTTCCGGAGCAGTAGCCACGATGGGTGCAGCAGCAGCAACACTTGCCGTTTGCAGCGATTGCATAGAGGTTTGAAGCGCTTGATTTTCCGCTTCCAGCTGCGCCAGCTTGGCCTCCAGAAGGTCTAAACGCTGGCGGGTGAGGTCGTCTGCAACGCTGGCTGCGACCGGTACCTCAACAACCGGCGCTGCGCCAACAGGTTCTACCATAGGAGAAGATACAGCCAGCACTCCCAGCAACTCTTCGTTGTTGGCCTGAAGCAGGGCAATCTGTGCATTCAGTTGCTCAATCGTAGCCACTTGGGTTTTTCCGGCATTGCGGAGGCGTTCGATTTCTGTATTCAGTGCCAATTCTTCGGCATAGCGATTATTTTTTTCTTCTTCAAGGCGGTTTGCCCTGGCTTCCGCTTCCCGTTGTTCAAATTGGGCGCGCTTCAGATCGGCATCTTTCAGGCCAACTTGTTCCTGCGCAGCGGTAAGTTGTGTTTCCAGTTCAGGCACCCGCTTTTTAGCTTCCTCCAATTGCTTTTTCAGTTCGGCAATTTTTGCGCCACGCAACAGGTAAGCGGTGATCAAGCCCAGCAAAAATGCAATAAGCGTGATGAACAGGATGGCGTAGCTGTCCTGGGTCTGAAATCCGCTAAAGAAGTTATTGATATCCATAGATTTAGATGGTTACTGGTTATTGGTTACTGGTTATTGGTGCTGGTGGGTGGTTATTGGTTATTAGTGCCGTTTTGGCATCGCGGGGTGGTTACTTGTTATTGGTAGAGGGCAAACTGATCATGATTCCATGGCTTCAAACATCCCGTACGCCACCAATAACAAGTAACCGATAACCAATACCTACCCCCACTACTCCAATACAAAATTCACCCGCCGGTTTTTCTGTCGGCCTTCCTCTGTTTTGTTGGTCGCCACCGGCCTCCCCTCTCCTTTTGATTCAATCCGGATTTTATTCACAACGCCGAGTTCTTTAAAGTACTCTCTGGCACTTTCAGCCCGGCGCAAGCCCAGATTGGTATTGAATTTATTTGTCCCGATATTATCGGTATGCCCGATTATGGTCATCTTTTTGTCCGGATGCAGTTGCAGATAAGTTTTGACCGAATCGGCATAGAGTACGAACGGTTCGCCAGGGCGAAATTCATCGGATCCAAAAGCAAAATTGGCATCCGAAAAAGTCATATTGGTAAAAATGAACTGAATTTTTTCAAACTCATCGGGGCGATCATCGTCTTCATACAGTTCAAAGTGCAGTGGTTCCTGCAGGTTTTCATTCCGGGCAGCGGTATTGTCTAAGGTAATGCGCCCTTCCCGGATGCCCCGCTGCATCAGCAGTCTTCTCACAGCATCTCCCCGGGCGTGGCCGATGTTTTCAAAAAAACCGGGTTTGGCGTCCTTTTCAGAAGGACGATACAGGCCTGTGATGGTCAGCATCAGGTTGGTATCTGCCCTTAATATGGCCGCTAAAGTATCCAGAAAAGCCATGTTGTTGTCAGTCAATACAGGCAGAACACTGGCAGAATCGAAAGCAAAATGGTCGTAATCGCGCAGCAACACCGAATCGCCTTTGGTGAGGCGCAGTGTTTTCAGTCGAACATCTTTCAGGGTATCCTGAACAGGAGTAGCCGGGGGGGGATCGCACTTTTGGCGCAACTGGCACACAAAATACCAGCGCGCTACCAGGGCGTATATACAAAAAAACAAAAAAACAATCAAAGCCAGGTTTCTCATGCTTCAGCACAATTGATGCGGCCTAAAGTACACTTTTTTTAGCATTCTGGGAAAAAATGTGCCCGTTTATCAATTTCAGGCAGCACTCAGGCTTGCCGACGGCCAACAAGATTCTGTTGAAAAACAACGTTTAGGTCGTGTTTGATTTTTTTTATCTTTCCAATTGGTGTCTTTTTGTCGCATTCCACGTTCTTTAGCCTGTTGGGGAAAAGATATTGCATTTGTCAAGTTTCATTGCCCAAATGCTGTGATAGTTTTTTTAATATTGCATCGCAAAAAGTTTAAAGTTTAGACCATGAAGTGTAATCTCCTCCTGTTAAGCTGTATCAGCAGCCTTTTCTTTTTGGGAAAAGGTCACAGCCAAAATACGTCCAACTTCTATGATCCAAAGGCTATTCAGGATATCAAGATCACCTTTGCACAGGAAAACTGGCGTTATCTGCTGGATTCTTTACGTTATAATGGCGACGAATTGGTAACCTGCGGCGTAGAAATCAATGGTGCCAAATTCAAAGACGCCGGATTGCGCTACCGCGACGCCAGGGCGTTCACGCCGGGTGGTCGTCGCAACGGCCTTTTCATCAAGCTCGATCACGGCGCGCCTTCTCAAAATTATTCCGGCTATACGCATGTTGACCTGTCCAGTGCGTTGCGCGATCCCAGCATGGTACGCGAAGTGGTCGGTTACGAAATTGCCCGGCAGTACATGCCTGCTCCTGCTGCAAACTATGCCAAAGTCACCATCAATGGTGAATACTACGGCTTGTTTGTAAATGTGGAAGTCATAGACAAAGCATTTTTGAAAAAAC
>JABWAJ010000021.1 GCA_013361075.1 Saprospiraceae bacterium
CAGTCACCACCGCACGCCCACCAAAGGAGGGATTCGCTACAGCAACCATGTAAATCAGGAAGAAGTGATGGCGCTGGCCACGTTGATGAGCTACAAATGCGCCATCGTGGACGTACCTTTTGGCGGTGCAAAGGGAGGGGTGAAAATTAACCCCTGGGAATACGAGGAGGAAGAATTGGAACGCATCACCCGTCGTTATACGACGGAGTTGATCCGGCGCAATTTTATAGGCCCTTCTATTGATGTGCCGGCACCTGATTATGGAACCGGCGCTCGCGAAATGGCCTGGATTTATGATACTTACCGCACCTTTAAAGGCGATGAAATTGACTCTGCCGGTTGCGTTACCGGCAAACCTGTGAACCAAAACGGTATTCGCGGTCGTGAGGAAGCAACCGGACGCGGCGTATTTTACGGACTCCGGGAAGCCTGCGATATTGCCGAAGACATGAAAAAATTGGGGCTGACCCGCGGCATTGCCGGAAAAACAATGGTCGTTCAGGGCCTCGGTAACGTGGGTGCTCATTCAGCCCGCATTGCCCAGGACGAAGGCGGTGCCATTCTGGTAGGAGTTTCTGAAGTGGAAGGTGCCATTTACAAAGCTGATGGCATTGATGTGCACGAATTGCTCAAATTCAGAAAAGAAACGGGATCCATCCTGGGTTTCCCAGGCGCTCAGGTTTTTGACAAAAAAGATCGGCGCAGTGTATTGGAATTTGAATGCGATATTCTCATTCCTGCTGCACTGGAAAGCCAGATTACAGGAGAAAATGCAGGCCGGATTAAAGCCAAAATTATTGCAGAAGCTGCAAACGGGCCAACTACTTTTGAAGCGGAAAACATCCTGAACAAAGCAGGAAAATTAGTCATCCCCGATGTTTATCTCAACGCAGGAGGGGTAACTGTTTCTTACTTCGAATGGCTGAAAAACCTTTCCCACATGCGTTTTGGGCGTATGGACAAACGTTTTAACCAGCAGAATTACAACAACCTGGTTAATCTTGTTGCCGAATATACGGGTCGGGAAATCTCAGAAGAACAGCGCCGCCTGATTGCCCGGGGTGCGGAAGAAGTGGATTTGGTGCGTTCCGGACTGGAAGAAACAATGGTGAGTTCTTATTTGCAAATCCGCGAAGTCAAAATGCAGAAAAAAGAGATCGAGGATCTCCGCACAGCTGCGTTTGTGAGCGCAATCAGCAAAATCAGCAACGACTACCAGAGTATGGGAATCTTCCCATAGTGGTACAGAATAAGATTTTACAACATGGCACCGTGGCAATAAATTTGCTGCGGTGCCGCGTTAAATGTTCTTCAAAATTACTTGAACTTGTTGGTTGAAAATCGCTGAGAAGAATTTTATATCACTTTTCTGCCCTGATTCTTGATTTTTATTTTTCAATGTAATATCTTTCCAGCGCTTTTTATTTCCTCAAAGTATAAATGACAAACCCATGTCAGATAAATTGGATAAAATTGATTTGAAGATACTGCGAATCCTTCAGGACAACAGTAAGATCACAAACCTTGATTTGTCGAAAAAAATAGGACTTTCTCCTGCCCCTACACTGGAGCGTGTAAAAAAACTGGAGCAATCCGGTGTTGTCGAAAGTTACCACGCAAAAGTGAACCCACAAACGATGGGCCTGAACGTCAAGACTTTTGTATTGGTGTCGCTAGCCTGGCAAAAGGAAAATGCCCTCAACAATTTTCTCGATAAAATCAAGGAAATTGAAGAAATCACAGAATGTTATATCATTACCGGGGAAGCTGACTTCCTCATCAAAATTGTTTGTAAAGACATTCCTACTTACGAGCAATTGCTTTTCAAGACATTGTCCCAAATTGAAGAGATTGAACGGCTAAAAACGCTGATGACACTTTCTACCGTCAAAGACAGCAAGGTACTGCCCTACCGGTATGAATAAATTCAACGAATTCACTGCCGGACAGCCGCTTTTCAATCTTACTGAAAAGCGGCTGTTTGTTTTTTTTTGCTCAACTACCCGGGAATATGAGTAAAAACCAGTCTTTGCTTTGGTGCCTCTCCGGAGAAAAATTACCCGCTCCTTCTTATTTGTTTGGAACGATGCACGTTCGCGACCAAAAAGCATTTGGATTAATCGGTACCATTGAAACAATCCTCCTCAACTGTGATGCTTTGGCTACAGAATATGATTTGGACGCAAGCCAATCTTTAGATGTCTCCTGGTTTACGGACTTATCCATTGGTAAAACTGTGGGCGAAGTTTTGCCCGAAAAAACCTGGCTAAAACTGCGGCGCGTACTGAACAAAACATTGGGCATTCACCTGGAATTTTTTCACAATGCCCACCCTTTTTTGCTGGTCAATACCATTTCCTCCCTGATATTGTCGAAAGACATGCCCGTCTCTTTAGATGAGCATTTGTGGCAAATGGCAAAGAACGCCGGAAAAGAAACGATTGGGATTGAAACCCTTGAAGAGCAATTAGCCATCGTTGAAAAAATACCGATCGAAGCCCATGTAAAAAACCTGACCCAGATTGCCGGTAATTTTTCCCGATACCGGCAGCAAACCCTAAAAATGGCCGAATGGTATGCTTCCGGTAACCTCGCACAACTGCATCGGGCTTCTGTAAAAGGTCAGGGCAACCTGAAACGCCTGTTGCTCTACGAACGAAATGTGGTTATGGCAGGCCGAATTTCGGTAATGGCAAGTACCCGGCCTACCCTATTTGCAGTAGGCGCAGGGCACCTGGCCGGCAAGTACGGCTTGATAAGACTGATTAAAAATAAAGGATTGAAAATAAGTCCGTTGAATGCTTGATGCGGTCGATTTTATTTTTTAGAAAAAAAGCAATTTTCTTACTTTAGCGCTTTAATTTATTGTTTGAATCTGCCTGTAATGAAAACCATTTCACTGGCTGTTTTTTGTGCCCTATTGTTTGCCGGTTGCCGGAATTCTTCCATTCCTGAATTCGAAGAACAAGCTTCACAATTGGAACAGCGCATCAGAAAAGCTGTCTGTGACAAAGCGGGGATGCAACGTCAAATTGATTCCGTATGGGCCATTGCAGTCACGGCTATGGACCAGGAAGTACCCAAAGATCTTGAACCCGGAACCAGGGCCAATTTTTTGAGCCTAAAAGCAGAGCACCTGATCAAAATGCTTCCGGAATACAAGCCTTTAACACCTGAAACAAAACAACTTATTACCCAGGCAGCCAGTCTGGACTCTGTTGTTACCTTGCAATTCGGGGTTTTGCTCAAAGAATTCAATGCCTGGGAAACGGAGATGAAAAACTTCCTCCAACGGGTTGAAGCTAAAGCACCTGAATTGCGCATAAAATACCTGAACCGGCTTCAAATGGCTCAAAATGAACCATGTCCCGTAAGATAACGGCTACCGTATTAAAATTAAAACATTCAATAGTTTTCACGACAATACACATAATTTTTTAACGACCTTAAACTTTGATCCTATGTCCATTAATTTACGCAGTTTGTGGAAACCTTGTGTTTTCATCCTGATGGCGATCAGCATCACCATGTGTACCGACGATGAAGTGGAATCCATTTTTCAGTCGACCACTTCGTACGACAACGAAGTGGCCCTGAGCTGGAATGTGATTTTGCTTGATCTTGAACGTTTCACTCCGGGCTACCGCCCTCCTGTTTCTGCCAGAAATCTTGGCTATATCGGCCTGGCAGCATACGAATCGGTAGTAAACGGCATGACGGATGAATACCGTTCCATAGCAGATTCATACCCTGGTTTGGTGGTGCCCAATATCGAACGGGGTACGGAATACCACTGGCCAACCGTATTGAATGCAACTTACGCCCGGATTTTGGCCCATTTCTTTCCAACCGCACCATTTGAATATGCGTCAAAAATCCAGGTTACGGAAACGCAGTTCAACAATGAGTTCATTGGCCAGGTCAGCCAGGAAGTTTTCAACCGCTCGCAGGAATATGGCCGCAATGTAGCTGATGCTGTTTTTGCCTGGTCAGCAACAGATATCCCCGGGCATGAAGCCTACCTCAGGCCGCACCCTACGGATTACGTCCCGCCAACCGGCCCTGGTCTCTGGCAGCCGACCTATCCGGATTATACCCGTGCTCTTTTTCCTTATTGGGGCAGCGTACGCCGTTTTGCCATCACTCCGGATGAAGTACAGATTAAAGATCCGCTTCCTTACAGCACTGACCCGAATTCGGACATTTATCTTCAGGCAAGAGAAACCCAAATTACCATCAACCAAATCAAAGCCGGGCAGAAATACGAAGAAAGATGGATTGCCGATTTCTGGAGCGACGATTGTGCCGCTAAAACCTTCAGCCCTGCCGGTCGTTGGATTGCTGTTGCCAATCAGGTGGTTGCCAATGAAAATGTAGATCTCGGAACGGCTGTATTAACCTACGCCAAAGTAGGAATGGCCATTGGTGATGCCGGTATTGCGGCCTGGCACGAAAAGTACCGGTTCAATTACCAGCGCCCGATTGATTACATCCGCCAGGTAATGGGTGACAACAACTGGAACAGCATCATGTGCCCGGACGGTACAGAGTTTTATACACCGCCGTTTCCGGCTTATCCTTCCGGCCATGCTACTTTTGGCGGCGCGGCAGCGGAAGTGTTGAGCAGCATTTATGGCTACAATTACAGCATGACCGACAAATGCCACCTGGGCAGAACGGACTTCATCAGTACACCGCGAACTTTTAATACCTTCTATGAAATGGCTGAAGAAAACGCCTTTTCCCGGATTCCAATCGGTGTTCACTTCCGCATGGATTCTGAGCAGGGCCTGTTGTTGGGCTATCGCGCAGGACGGGCAGTGAACCGTTTGCCGTGGAGACGATAAGATACACCAGCTAATCATTTTGCAAAAGCCGGAGCCAGAAATTGCTCCGGCTTTTGCATTTCTTCTATAGCCTAATAAAAACTTTTTTTTAACCTTTTGTAACTTTACAAAAAAAGTCCCGTAAACAACAACCATTGAAACATCCATGTAAGCCAACTTAAGCTACAGAATGGGAAACAATCTCTTAGTTTTTTTTTCACGAACGTTTTAAACTATTTATCCAACTCATTAAACTTGATCCTATGGCTTTCAAGAAGTTATCCTTACTCCCTATCCTCAGCATTGTAGCCATCATGCTGATCTCAGTTTCTTGCGAACAGGACAAACTCTCAGATGACATCGCTGCTGAAGGCAACCTGGTTGCTGATTACGATGCAGAAGCTGCTTTTGAGTGGAACGAAGTTTACCTCGAGATCGAACGTTATGCTGCAGGTTATCGTCCGGGGCCGGCGCCTCGGTCTTTGGCTTATCTTGGCCTGGCTACTTATGAAGCCTGCATCAATGGAATGCCAGACTACAATTCCATGCAGGGGCGCTACCCGGGGCTTGTGATTCCAAAAGCAGATCCCAAGCAAAAGTACCACTGGCCTACTGTTGTTCATGCCATTTACAGCAGAATGATGCCCCGCTTTTTCCCGAATCCGCAGGTAGATGCCAATGCACGGATGCTTGCGTTGATCAGCAACCTGAATACAAAGTACGAACAAGAAGCAGGAGCAGAAGTATTTGCCCGTTCGAAGGACCATGGAGAGCGGGTGGCCGATGCTGTTTGGAACTGGTCGGCTACAGATGTAGTCGGACACGACGCTTACCTTGACCCGTTTGGCAACTACGACTGGCAGGCCAACTACGATGAACCCGGCGACTGGGTTGCCACTACTCCGGGCCCCGGCAAACCGATGTTCCCGTATTGGGGGCAGGCCAGAAGGTTTGCCATCAATGAAAGCGACAGACTGTGCGCTCCTCCGATTCCTTACAGCGAATCGCCCAATTCTGAATTGTATTCTCAGGCCATTGAGGTTTACTCTCAAAACACCCCTACCCTTTCTTACATTGATGAGTGGGTTGGTGAATTCTGGAGCGATGACCTTCTCAACCTTACATTCAGCCCGGGACCACGCTGGATTGCCATCGCCAGCCAGGTGATTAAAAACGAATCCAGCAATCTGGAAACGGCCATTGAAGCTTACGCGAAAGTTGGTATGGCGCTCAATGATGCCGCAGTAGCTTGCTGGTATTCTAAGTATTATTACAATGTTGAGCGGCCGGAAAGCTATATTCAGCGCATAATTGATCCAAGCTGGGAGCCTAACCTTTACAATCCGCTCACCGGTGATGAAGGTATTTCTCCTTCCTTCCCGGCTTACCCATCCGGTCACTCGACTATGGGAGCTGCAGGTGCAGAGGCATTGGCCAGCGTTTGGGGATACAGCTACTCTATGACTGACAACTGCCACCGGAACCGGACAGAGTTTGAAGGCGTACCACGTACTTTTAGCAGCTTCTACGACATGGGAGCAGAAAATGCCTGGTCGCGTGTACCACTTGGTGTACACTTCCGCATGGATGCAGATGAAGGCGTGCGTCTTGGAACAGCTATCGGCCGCAAAGTGAATGCGTTGCCGTGGAAGAAATAAGGTAAAATTTGCTGGAAACAAGCAAATGTCTGATAAAAGCCTTCCGGTTCATGCAACCGGAAGGCTTTTTTATCTCTGGAATTTCGCTAAAGTGCCAGGATTTCAGGTGCGGGTGAATACAGTTATGAAAGGTACTAATTGGCGCCTTTCCGGTTGAATTCTGCACCAACTGCCTCCGAATCTTTACGCACCAGTTCAATCATATCCTTCGGCGGCACAATGGATGCATCGAAAGAAATGAGCCAGTGGTAGCCATCTGTGGAGAGGCTTTTCAATACCTTCATTCCCTGCTTGGCGTATTTTTCCGTCCAGGCATAGGCGTTAACCCCGCTATTCAACTGAACCACCAATTCGTTAGGAATGGCATCTTCAGGCAAATCGGCAGGCGGTGGGCCTTCCTTAAGGATCCAGTCGGCACCGGCAGCAATGCGGTCAAGCGTTTGCTCCAGCTTCAGAACCGCCTGTGGGCGCCCTTCTTTGCCAGTAATCGCCTTGATATCGCCTTCTTCATAATAAGTTAGCGTGACGCTCTGAAGGTCGGCAATGCGGCTTTTGTAAACGTTCTGGTACTGCCAAAGATTGGCGTCCCTGAACTCTTTTTCCAGATTGGCAAAGACTTCTTTGTCCAATCTTTTAACATAGAGGCCGACGCGGTCTGTGAAACGCTCGCCCTGGTAACTGGCAATACCGTCCTGGTAAATGGTAAGGGTGAAAACGGGGCAACGGCCATAGCAGGGGCCTTTGCTGATTTCAACCACCTTATTCAATTCCTCTAATCTGATTTTTCTCACATCAGTTACACAAGAAGCAAAAGAACATGTAATACAGACCATCATAAACAGCCTCAACCCCCGGGGGTAGTGCATACTTCTGAACATGACAACGGTTTTGAATGTAGAATGAGTTGCAGAATTGGGTTAAAGACGGGCAATAATAAGCATTTTAGTAATCATATTTATTTCATTTTTAATTTGGAGAATATAGGCTCCGGCTGGTAATTGCCCAACCTGGATTCTGTTTTCAAACCCCTGATTAACAGGCCATAAGACCCCGTTTGCATCCAGACACCGGATCGTTGAGCCTGCGCTTAGGCCCTCAATAACAACAAATTGATCTGCCGGATTGGGGTGTATGGTGATGGAAGAAACCTGTTCCGGTTCAAATTCGCTGGTTGCCGGAAGGCAGGCACCGCTTTGAGTGACCAGCGCCGCACGCGGCCCGTCGAGGGTAGCGCGCATCCGCAACTTTTGTCCCTGGGTAAACATTACCATACAGGGGTCATCCGTGTAATTCATGAAATTGCAAAACATATCTGGTGAATTTGCGATACAGGAAGATTGCAACTGCGAAAACGGGGGGCATTGGTTCAGGTAATTTCCAGCTTGCTTTGGGGTGTCGGTCACCTCATCGTCGAATGCACAATCCGGGTTGCTGTTGCCGGAACTCCCCCAAAGGTGATAAAGGTTGAAATAGTGTCCGATTTCGTGTGTTGCTGTACGGCCTAAATGATAAGGTGCATTGATGGCTGTCCCGACGACTCCGAACCGATGAGGCGTAATGCGTACCCCATCTTCTTCCGGAATGTCCTGTCCGGGAAAACTGGCTTCCCCGGCGATTCCGGCTGGAAACGCACCAATCCAGATGTTGAGGTAGTGATTGGAGCACCAAACATCGTGTCCTCCAAGGTCATCATAGCAAATGGCTCGTTTTCCATCAACGACCAAAAGGCCTATCTCTGGTAAACTTGTTTGGGTACGGGTAATACCATTCGTAACATTTCCAAAAGGATCAACCGTAGCAAGCTGGAATTCTATTTCCACATCTGCCCTGACGCTCCGGAAAGGAGGATAAGTTACCTGTTCGGAATCAGCATTCATTTTACGAAAATCCTGATTCAGGACTTCAATCTGGGAAACAATCTGCTCGTCCGAGATATTTTCGTCCGGAGTTCGCCAAACCACATGCACCACAACCGGGATGGTCACCAGCACTCTGGCTCCCCCCAGATTGTGGTAGTCTGTTATCCATTTCCGGGTAAATGTTTCAATCCGCGCGCGGTCAGCGGCGACACCAGCCTGTTGCAGTTGCAGGGCCAGCAAATCCTGCGAAACACAAGTTTGTGCCCGAATGGATGCAGACAACATGGTGAGGATAACTACCAGAAAAAAGATGAAGCGCATATCAGTCATTAACCGGAATTGGTGAACCTGAAGTGATGATCATTTTCCTCCCAATAGAAATAAATTAAGATCCTCGTTGTTCGGTGTGATGATGATTTCGGTTCTGCGGTTGGCGGCACGTCCCTGCGGCGTGGTATTGGAAGCTACCGGCGCGTAATCGGCCCGCCCGGTTGCTGTAATGCGTTCGGGAGGAATGCCGTAAGCCGTGAGTACTTTAGCGACGGAAACAGCACGAAGGGTACTCACATCCCAATTGCGTTCAGCAATGGCTTCGGAGTTGACGTGCCCTTCAATCCGAATGTCCAGCTCAGCTACCCGGGCGTTAATCACGTCGGTGAGTTGAACCAGGGAGCGACGGCCATTGATGTCTACCTGTTCGTTCCCCGACGGGAACAACAATGCCTCGCTGAAGACAACGGCAACGCCGCCGTTTTTGTCTATTACGGAAATGTTGTCGCTGTTGTACCCCAAAAAGGCACTCTGCAGTTTTTGCTTCAATTCAGCAATCATCATCCGTTTGTTATACAGAAAACCGGTCACTTTGGCCTGGTCATTCTGCGGAGTATCGTAGCCTTTTGGTGTACCGTCGAAGTTATACTCCAACTGACTGATTCGGGCATCGCGTTCGGAAAGCTCGTATTCCATTGAGGCTGCCGTTTTGCGCTGGCGGTCCAGATCGCTTTGCTGGGCAGACAACTGGTTCTGCAGGCTGGTTTTTTCGTAAGCGCTCACAGCAAGGACTTCATCCCCTTTGGCGACCAAGCCATTGTACTTGTCGAGAATTTCTCTGTAGCTTTTGTTCAGGTTGATGTTCGTTGCTGTCAATTGCTCAACTTCGTAAGTTTTTTCTTTGATCAGGTCTTCCAGTTCTTTGTTGACGCGATCGAGCTCCTGATTGGTATTGTTTAGAGAATCTACAGCTTGCGCTTCTTTTTTGTAATAAGAAACGGATTCCTCCAGTTCACTGTACTTTTGCTGAGTCACGCACCCCGTTGCAAGGTAAGCAAGACTCAAAATTGATAAGAAGGCCATAGTCGGTTTCATAGAATCTGCGTTTGTTATAACACCAAAGATAATGCATCTTCGACAAAAAGATACAGGCACCCCAAAGCAACGCCCTGCCGGAAAAGTTTATTGCTTCCCTGAAATGGTGCGTATTTCCTAACTTTGTATTCGTTTCATCATTTTTATCATAACGTCATGAACAATAAACTCATTTTTGCAGCGCTGTGCGCTTTTTTTACTTTTTGCAACAGCGAATCGGCAAAACAGCCTGGCAATCAGCCTGATACAACTACCGAAGCTGTACCCGTTCAAAATGCGCAGACAAGTGCTCCGCCTGTAGCAGGAAACCTGACACTCATTGCGCCCAAACTTTCAGCAGCATCCGGCGAAACGATTTGTCTTGACATCACCGTAGCGGGTTTTCAGCAATTGCTTTCGATGCAGTATTCTTTGCGCTGGGATAAAAATGTGCTGGAGTTTAAAGAGTTGAAAAATTTCCAGCTTCCCTCTATGGATGGCAACAATTTTGGGGTCAACAATGCGCAAGATGGCTTGCTGACTGCCTTGTGGATCGAAAATTCCCTGAAAGGCATTACTGTGGCTGACGGCGCTTCCATTTACCAGGTCTGCTATAAGGTAAAAGGCAAACCGGGACAATTTTCTTCCATCAATTTTGTGGATAAACCGACGCCATTTGAAGCTGTAAATACCAAAGACGAAATTTTAGGCATCAAGGGTATAGACGGTAAGGTAACCGTTAAGTAGATCAAAATGAAAATTGGTGGGCAACAGGAGTCATTCCAAATTTTTTCAAATCCGGAATGACTCCTGTTGCCGGCTTGCACTTTTAATATTTTATTTCAGAAAGGTTCACGACAAACCCGCTGACCTTCTGCTTCTTTTTAATGTTTGTAACGTAATTCTTTGCAGCACTTTCTGTTTCGAAAGGTCCAAGGATGATTTTGTAAATGTTATTCACATCTCCTTTTTCTACGCTAACCAGAATATTGTCAAACCATTTGGCCTGAAGATCAGCCACCTGCTTCAATACATTTTCGTAGTTGGTCAGCGAAGCCACCTGAACACCGTATCCCTTTTGAGAAGGCCGCTCCAAAACGATTTTGTACAACCCGTATTGGGTGTAGTCTTTGCCTACCAGTTTCCCCCGGGAAGGCGAAGCTTTTGATTTTTCCGTCAAATCCGTTTTGGTTGCTTTGGCTGTTGCTGCAACTTCCTTTGCCGGTGTAGCTTTTTCTGTTTTTGCTACGGCTTTTTCCTCTTTAGCAACCGTACTTTTTTTCGCATCATCCGTTTTTGAAGCCGGTATTTCTTTGTCTGTCGGGTCATTTTTTACATCGAAACTGTATTCAGCAGGCTGGTCAGATTTAGCCTCTTTAGCCGGTTCTTTTTCTGAAGCAGTTTCCTTTTCTACCGCGAGTTCCGCAGGAGGATCATCCTCTTTAGTCACCCTTTTTACGATTTCTATTTCGACTTCAACGGTACCATCGCCAATCATGCCAAGTTTTTCGGCGGCTTTTTTTGAAAGATCAATGACTCTGCCTTTGATATAAGGTCCTTTGTCTGTCACTTTGACAACCACTGATTTTTTGTTATCGAGACGCGTAACCCGGATCATTGTGCCATAAGGATGCCGCTTGTGTGCCGCCGTCAGCTTGTTTTTGTCGTAAGAATCGCCATATGCAGTCCTGCGCCCCTGGAACTCATCTCCGTAATAAGAAGCGAGACCTGTTTCAGAATCCTGCGCATTTATCGCTGATACTGTGCCTGTTAACAATAAAATCAAAAACAATTTGAATCGGTTTCTCATGTTATCTGTGCTTTTTGAATTCAACCAAACGCTCAAAGATAGGGCTAATTGAACGTCCGGACAATAGTTTTGACATGTGGAGTAACGCCTCAAGCGTCTACTTCATTGTTTGATCCTTTTCCATCTGTTTTGCTTAAGATGAACCAAAAGGCGTTGCATTTTGTAGTTTTGCGGAGAATTGTCCAGATAAAGTCCGTTTTATGAGCAAACTTGGAAAGGTTTTAGTGGCCATGAGTGGCGGCATTGACAGCACAGTAACCGCAATGATGCTGCACGAAGAGGGGTATGAAGTCATTGGCATTACGATGAAAACCTGGGATTATGCCAATTCCGGAACCTCCAAAAAGGAAACCGGATGCTGCAGTCTGGATTCCATCAATGATGCCCGGCAGGTGGCCGTGAATATGGGATTTCATCACTTCATCATCGACATTCGGGAAGAATTTGGGGATTATGTCATTGATAATTTTGTGGAAGAATACCTTGCAGGACGCACCCCTAATCCATGTGTACTTTGCAATACCCACATCAAATGGAATGCCTTACTCAAACGCGCAGATGCCCTTGATTGTGAATTCATTGCCACCGGGCATTACGCCATCATCAATGAAGCAAATGGAAGGCATTTCATCAGTAAGTCGGCTGATTTGAATAAAGACCAGTCTTATGTACTCTGGGGATTGAGCCAGGAATGTCTGCGCCGCAGCCGTTTTCCACTGGGCCGCTATACCAAACCCGAAGTACGGCAGTTTGCCTACGATTTTGGATACGAAGAACTGTCCAAAAAAGCAGAGAGCTATGAAATTTGCTTTGTTCCCGACAACGACTATCGGAGTTTCCTGAAATACCGCATTCCTGAACTGGAAACCCAGGTAGCCGGCGGCGATTTCGTCGACAGCAAAGGAGAGGTCATCGGGAAACACCAGGGTTACCCGTTTTACACCATTGGGCAACGAAAAGGCTTGGGCGTTGCATTCGGACATCCCATGTTTGTGACTGAAATTCGCCCGGAAAGCAATACTGTTGTTTTGGGCCTGGAGGACGAACTCATTCGGAATGGAATGACCGTTGGTCAGCCTAATTTAATGAAATACGGGAGAGTTGAAGATGGAATGGAGGTTGTAGCCAAAATCAGATACAAAGACGCCGGTGCTATTGGCCGTCTTTACAACGACCAGGGGAAAATCCGGGTAGAATTCAATGCCAACGTTAAAGGTGTTGCTCCGGGACAATCCGCGGTTTTTTATGAAAATGACGATGTTGTCGGCGGTGGCATCATTCATGGTAGTCTCATTCCAGGTATGTCATGAAGTACCCGTCGTTTACAAACAGCTTTTCAGGCAATAACAAGCCTGGCGCCGGGAGTTTGTTGCTGCTGCTCTTGCCGGTATTCCTCATTTTGTCCTGCGAAAAAAGAGAAACGGAGCCTTTGGACCTGGATTTTGGATATGAATATTATCCTCTGGAGCTGGGGCAGGTTCGGGAATATGCCGTAGACTCCATCATTTTCGACCCTGCTTTGGGCGGAACCCGGATAGACAGTAATTCGTGGCTGGTTCAGGAAGTTGTAGTTGATACCTTTCCCGGACAAGACGGATTGACCTGGTATCGCATCGAACGTTTTCAGCGTCAATCGGATACCCTGCCCTGGCAAATTGGAAAAGTATATGCTGCGGCCCGGAGCAAACAGCAGGCATTCAGAACCGAAGACAACCTGAAGTTTATCAAAATGACCTTTCCTTTACAAGCGAATGAGACCTGGGACGGCAATGCCTTTTTTTCCATCAAAACGACAGTAGAAATTGCCGGCGAACAAATTGAAATGTTTAAAGATTGGGCATATCGCACCCTTTCTTTAACCGATCCGCTTCAGGTTGGCGACCTTACTTTTGAAAAGGTATGTTCCATTCAATTGGCCGACAGCGAAAACATCATCGAATACAGGCAGGCCAAAGAGCATTATGCTAAAAACATCGGATTGGTTTACAAGGAATTACAGATATTAGACACCCAATGCGTGGTGTGCTGCAATGGCGACTTTGGAACTTGTGCTTCCACCGGCTGGGGGCAAAAAGCTGAAAAAGGATTCATCGTTCGCCAACGGTTGCTTCGCTGGCAATAAATTGAAACAGTAAATTTTATGGATGCAATGGTCAAAATAGGCCGAATTGGAAAGGCGCACGGCATCTCCGGAGAGTTAAAAGCTTTTGTTGAAGACGCTTATTGGGAAGATTTTTTGAATGCAGAAATCCTGTTTCTGGAAATAAGGGGACAACATCTTCCCTATTTTATCGAAGATATCCGGTCGGGCAACGCTGTACTGCTGAAATTAGAAGACCTCAATACCCGCGAAGATGCCCAAATGCTGCACGGTAAAGACATCTACCTCCGAAAGGAAGACATTTTACCCGATGAGGCCCGGACCATCATCATTGAGCCCGGATTCGAACGCTACACGGGGTATAATATTGAAGATGAAGCCAACGGTTTGATAGGAAAAATCGAAGAAGTGATTGAAATGCCTCAGCAAATGATGGCAGTTGTGGTCTATCGCGGGCGTGAAATCCTGATTCCGCTCAACGAGCAGTTCATTGTTCGCGCAGATACGGGGCAGTCCGTCCTGCACATGAACCTGCCGGACGGACTGCTGGACCTTTGAACAACCTGCCTTTAGTGCTTTAGTATGGACTTGCGCTGAATCAACTGGCCCTCCGTTTTGAGAACAATCCAATAAATACCTGCTGGTTGATTCGAAAAATCCAACTCTTTTAACCCGGTACCGGTTTCTACTGCTTCAAATAAAATTTGGCGTCCTAAAGCGTCGCGGACTTCAATTTGCGTATTTTCAAACGCAGTATCCTGGAATTTCACCCAAAAACTACCGGTAGTCGGGTTGGGAAATACAAGCATTTCCGTTTCTTCCTTTAAGGTAACCGAACGAAGCGGTGAAAATTCAACACTCCCGTCCTGATCGATCATGCGCAGGCGATAATACAGGGGTGTGTTGTAGCGGGGATTTTTGTCCCAAAAAGCATACTGTTGTACCTCCCCGTCAGATGTACCCTGAGCGGGGACCCAGCCAATTTTTTCAAACTGCGTTCCGTCTGTAGAACGCTGCACTTCATACCCGGCAAAATCTTTTTCATTGGCCGAAGTCCATTCCAGAACGACCTGGCGTTCCTGTTGCTTTGCCTCGAAAGACAGTAAATCAAGCGGGAGCACACTTAACCCTGTCCAGACCGCGTAACCAAAAGCGGGCACACTAAGATTTACTCTCCCGTTAGAAACTGTCAGGCTGGAACTGGCCGTACCTGAGCCGGCTACGCGGGTTAATACATCCCCGTTGCTCAACCCGGCTCCGCTGACATTTACGCCGTGACTCGCCGTAAGGGTTTGTCCGGCAAAATTGATGGCAACCAGTACGTTACGCCCGGTATTGGTGTTGATGATTTGGTAAAAAAGCGTAGTAGAAGCCCCGCCGCTGGTAAAGCTTTGATGATAAGGCGTCGAAAAATCACTAAGATAATCAATCTGGTTAGCGCCATAGATATAATCCCGATGGGCATCAATTAAGGCATCAATCTCCGTTTTTAAAGAGGGGACGACCAGGGTAGTATTGTCGTCCATTTTTAAAGTTGCCCCATAATAGTCCGGATAAAAAACACAGGGCAACCCAACCTGATTGTTTGTTAAAATATAGGCATACCCCAGGATGGGATTGACGTTGTGGTAAACGTCCTGAAACCGGAAATCATGGTTGTTGATCATCGTTACAACCGAAAATGGACTTGCATTTGCAGCGCGTACCATGCCGGAATGGAAAATCTGGCGCACATCGTACCCGAAATTTTCTGTAGCAACACGGAGGTTATCGCGCAAATGAAAGTCGAAGGCCCTGACTTTAATGGCATCTTTTACTGGTTGGCTCAAATAGGAATTCACTTCGTTGACCCATCCGGCAAGTACGCCTGCATCGAAGGTAAAATGTTCGCCAACCATCATAGAAGGCCTTATGCTCGGGGAATTACTGTACAGAGAATTGACCAATTGCCCGACAAAGGAGGCCGGAAAGTGTTTCACGGCATCCATCCGGAAACCACCAATGCCGACATTGTTCCAAAGCCATTTGGTCCAATCGTTGTAAGCAGTTTGGGTTGAAAGGTGTGCCTGCTCCACATCGAAGAAAAAGTAGGGGTATTCCTGGTCGCCGGTCATGCAGGTAAAATTGGTGCCGTTGGGTTTAAAGTTCAGGTAATTCATTGCTCCCTGGCCGCTTGGCATTGCAGCATAATTGGTACGCGTTTGCAAAGCCAGTTCACCAATGATGTTTGCGCTGCGCGAACCCGACCAAATTCCGTATGGCCGCTGATCAATGCCTGAACCGCCGCCACCTACTTCCTCAATGTAAATTTCGAGATTGTCTCCGGATGCATTAAAATCACTGCTGCCAAGTGCGAGGTAAAATTCATCGGTATTGCACCCTCCTCCGACTTCCTGGTAAGCAAAAATGTCACGCCCCAGGAAAATCTGGTTATTGCCCTGCCCGCAATCGCCGCCGCCATTCGGCTCTACCTCATTGATTGGGGTTGAATTGTGTGGCGTATTCAGGGTCCGGAAATACAGTTTGTAATTTCTGCCCGAAAACCCGCCGTTTGCTGAAGCAGAGCTAAATTTGAAATAATAATTCCCAGCGCCGTTGTTGCTGCTGCCCCCCAATGGAAGGCGGTAACGCACCTTGCCATTTACCGGATAAGGAGTGGCATTGCCACCACACCCGGCAGGTGGGAAGTTCATGATGTAATTGCGCACGGCAGGGTTGTCTTCAAAATCGCCGCCATCGCGGTGGTTGTATACAACATCGGCTACGGCAGTGATTCCATTTGACCCCAATGCTCCGATCAAGGTCGCCACCTGGTTGCCTGTTCCCAACCCCGTTTGCCCGGAGTACTGGCCATAATCGTACAAATCTTTTGGGTCGTAACCATTACTGCAATCGCCAAAACTAGCTTTGCTCATGGGCGGAAGCCAGAGCATGGTAAATCCTGCATTGCCTAAAGCAGCCGCTTTTCCGGTCAATTCAGCAGCAAGGGAAGGGCCAACATATCCGTTACAGTTGTTTTTCGGATACTCCCAATACCAACCTTGCATCATAAAATCCTGTGCGTTAACACCATAATTCAGTAGTGCGAGCAGGCCACAACACAAGCCTGCCCGAAAAGAGCGTCTCCAAATATTCATAATCCATTGTTTTGTTAAATGCCAGTCACCTGTGCTAAAGCTTTGCTTCGGCATAAAAATGTCTTCCGTTCAATCGGTTGGGAAGTTTGTAGATAGGAATGACTGGTAACAAGACAGGTATTTTACGAATAGTTATTTCAATTTGGACAACGCATCCCCAATTCGCTCAATAGCCGATTTCAATTTTTCATCAGAAGTGGCGTAAGAAATCCGGAAACAATTGTCTGCCCCAAAAGCCGCGCCGCTTACTGCCGCAACGTGAGCGTTGTGCAGCAAGTATTCACAAAAATCATCTGCATCGCGGACAACCGTTTTGCCATCTGTCTTTCCAAAAAAACTGCTGATGTCAGGGAAGACGTAAAATGCGCCTTGTGGACGGTTTACTTTAACTCCTGGAATTTTGCTGATCAGGTCAATGACCAGATTGCGTCGACGGAGAAATGCATCCCGCATTTCCCAGGTTGCTGTCATGTCCGAACTCAAAGCAAAAGCCGCTGCTTTTTGGCTGAAGGCGGCAGCTCCGGAGGTGATTTGCCCCTGCATTTTATTGCAAGCACTTGCAAGCCAGGCTGGTGCGCCGATATAGCCCAAACGCCAGCCGGTCATCGCAAACCCTTTGGAAAATCCGTTCACCGTCACCGTGCGGTCTTTTACCTGCGGGAAAGCGCCGATGCTGGTATGTTTTTCAGAAAAATTAATGTATTCGTAAATCTCATCTGAAATGATGGTTACGTGCTCATGGCGCGACAGCATTTCAGCAATAGCTTCCAATTCTTCATAGGTGTAAACAGAACCGGTTGGATTACAGGGAGAAGAAAAAATAATCAACTTCGTGCGCTCTGTTATGGCAGCTTCTATAGCTGATGCGCTCGATTTATAATCGTCTTCAATGCCTGCATAAACATATACCGGAGTCGCTTCTGTTAATTTGACAATTTCAGCATAAGACACCCAGTACGGTGCCAGAATCAATGCTTCATCGCCTTTTTCGAGCAATGCAAGACAGACATTGGCAATCGATTGCTTGGCTCCATTGGAAACAACAATCTGATTGACGTCGAAATCAAGGTTGTTGTCCCGCTTGAATTTCGCAGCAATGGCTTTGCGCAATTCTACAGTACCGGGAACGGGCGTATATTTGGTCAATCCGTCATCCAGGGCTTTTTTGGCTGCTTCTTTAATGTGAACAGGAGTATCAAAATCCGGCTCACCGAGGCTCAGGTCAATCACATCATGGCCTTGAGCCGTAAGATCCCGGGCCATTTGCGCCATTTTTATGGTCGCTGATTCTTCCATTAAGAGAATGCGCTGTGTCAACAGCGACTGTACCAATTCTGCCATTATTTTGTTTTTTCAAATTTATGCTGCAAAAATAGGTATTATTTGCAACGAATACTGCTTTTTATTGCCACTGTGATAAAAAATTCATAGAACCTCAGCAACAACGAAGATGCTTCCTGTGACAAAAATCAGATCTTCGGACTTAGCCTGCCTTTTAGCAGCTTGCAGGGCGCGTTTCACAGAAACGTAGGCCCGCCCCTTTAGTCCTTCCTGGGAAGCGCGGGCTTGCAGTTGTTTAGCGTCTAACCCCCTGGGTATATTTGCCTTGCAAAAGTAGTACCGCGCATGTTTGGGGAACAATTCCAATACCGGTTTCAGCTCCTTATCGCTTACCGTTCCCATCACGATGTGCAGGTTTTCGTAAGGATATTGCGCTACCTGATCCAATGTTACCTTCAAGCCGCCCTCATTGTGCGCACTGTCGCAAATAATAGCGGGATGCGTTCCGAGAACCTGCCAGCGCCCCATAAACTTAGTGAGGGTTTTTAAATTCAAAAGACCGTCCCGAATGTTTTGAGCGCTTATATTGAACGTATTTTGGAGCATATCAACGGCTTGCGCAACGGTTTGCAGGTTTTTCAACTGGTAGCGTCCATGCAAATTGGCATCCAGTGCCAGAAATTCCGGTTGGCCTCCGCGCCATAAATCATAGGTCGAATGCGCCAAGGTTTCCCCTTTCCATTCCGCTCGCCAGTGTTCATCGGCAAATACAATCGGCGCTTCCATTTCTGCCGCTTTTGCTACAAAAACCGGCTTTGTTTCCGGGTGGGTTTCGCCAATCACTACGGGCACACGCGGCTTGATAATGCCGGCTTTTTCGGCAGCGATCAACGGCAGGGTATCTCCCAAAAACTGTTGGTGGTCAAAACTGATATTGGTGATGATGCTCAATACAGGTGTCAATACATTGGTAGAGTCTAAGCGCCCTCCCAGTCCTGTTTCCACCACAGCGACGTCAATTTTTTGTTTGGCAAAATAATCAAATGCCATGGCCACTGTAATTTCAAAAAAGGAAGGTTGGATCTGGTCGAACGAAGCGCGGTGGCGCGTTACAAAATCTACCACGTAGGTTTTGCTGATGTATTGGCCATTGACTTTGATACGCTCCCGAAAATCTTTGTAGTGAGGAGAAATATACAACCCGGTGCGGTAGCCGGAAGCCTGGAGGATGGCAGCCAGCATGTGGGCGACCGAACCTTTTCCGTTCGTACCGGCAATGTGAATGGCTAAAAAATGTTGCTGGGGATGGCCCAAAGCATCCAGCAAAGCCGTGATGTTGCCCAGGCCTTTTTTTAATGCAGGAGGGCCAATGCGCTGAAACATTGGCAACTGTTCAAACAAATAATTCAGCGTCAATGGGTAACGTTCCCGAAAGGTCATGTGTCCTTTTTATTTGGAACACAAAGATAGCTTATTGCTCAATCACACAGCCAATCGAAGTGGTTCTGGAAATTTTTGGTACCTCTCCCCTGCCCCAGGCTTCAAGGGCGTCAGCCAGGTAGTTTTCGGTAGCTGCCGGGCGGTGTTTGCCCAAGCCGAAAAACCAGTTGTCAATAGCCCCCTGATACAGGACTTTTTGTTTTGGTATAACAAAAACTACCTCTGGCGTTACCTTCACATTTAATTTATGAACCAGGCGGTTGCGGGTGTCGAGGTACATGGGAATATTCAGGCCATATTCCTGTTTGTAAGCAGCAATTTGTTCCGGGGAATTCCAGCGGGTAAAAATCCCAATCCATTGTATCTGCGGGAATTGCGCCGGGAACTCGCGAATGTTTTTGGTGTATTTTTGGCAAATCGGGCATTCTGAATCTAAAAAAATGAACACAACGGGTTTGTCTTTCTCCAGTTTTTTTTGAAGAACAGAAGCCCCTTGCTCACTTTGCAAGATGGTGGTTGGCCACCCACACCGGGAGAAACAGCCCGCGATAAGGAAAAGAAAAAAAATGCGCATCATAAAAAAATAAAAAGAGAGCACCCGGCAATGCCGAATGCTCTCTCCGGAGTGAATCAAAAACTTCCGTTTCCGGAATAATTATCCTCCTTTCAATGTTGGCCAGTTTCTGCCGTCCTGACGAGTCAGTACGACCGTACCTTTGTCACCGTAAGTGTTGTTCCACTTAAGGGTCAGGCTGGGTCCATTGAAGCTGACAAACTGGTAGGTATAAGTATCTCCGTATTGGTCAGCACCACCAACGATAATCGTGTTGCACTGATCAAGGATCCGGGCAGACGCACTATTGGCAGGGTTGTCATTCCAGCAAGAGGAAGGAAACATGCCAAAAGTCAGGTCTGTGGTGAGATATTTACCCGGAGATTCTTCTGTCCAGGTCACCGTGCCGGTAATTTCTGCCGGGCAGGCTCCGCCGCCTGGTCCGGGAGTCATTTCTGTCTGAACATAGTCAAATGTACCAGCAAGATCAGATACACAAATGATGGCCCAGTCAACAACGCAGCTTGCGCCAGGGAATTCCGAACAAACAGAATCTGACCAGGAATCAAAATAGCGTCCGTCTGCGGTGCGCATTGCCCAACGGATCTGGAAAGCGTCGCCAGCTACAAAATAGCTGCCTGGAGCGCGATCCGGTTTTTCCGGGTTAGCAAATACGCCAACAACGCCGTCGCCATAATTGAAGGTGTTGTCTTTGTAGAGGTTGTAAATATCCGCTTGCGTTACGGAAAAAGTTACGAATTCGCGGTTGCCTTTTACTTCAGACCCCGTCAGCTTCTTCAACAACTTGCCATCTTCTCCGCCATGACGGGCCGTACGCGGGTTGCCGTCGTTATCGGAATAGCTTTCGTTGAACAAGACGTAAAATTCGATTTCCGTTACCGTATTCAGGTTGTCAATGGAGACCCACTGAAATTCAATGTCAATATCCTGATCCGGCTGAGCAAATACAAAGTTTTGGGCAGAGCCGGCTGCAAATTGCCCGAGGGCATGAACCCCTGATTCCCAATCCGGTACCGGATTCAAGGCTTCGTCTCTGCAAGCCGAGAACGGCAGAATCAGCGCCGTGAGAAAGGTGTAAAGCGTTATTTTAAATTTATTCATGATTCATTTTTTTTTTTGTTCAAAAGCGTTGATGGAAGCGGTCTTCACATCAGTTTGCATCCCAGAACAAACGGGCCTGGTCGTAAATAACCGAGGTATAAGAAGATGCATTCGGGTTAATCGACAATTCCTGCTGTGGGTACGGCAAACGGAGCGGGAACTTACGCGGAGCCAGGATTGGTTCCTGAATCGTGTTGGGATACCCTGTATAACCGTAGTTGTTGCTTGCATTTGGATCTGTAGTCCGGCGCATGGCATTGTAAATTTCATAGCCATTGCCCCAGCTGGAGAACCAGAATTGCTTCATCACCACATTCAATTTGGAATCATTTGAAACCTGAGCATCGTAACGTCCTAACCAGAGATTAACATAAGCGTCAATAGCAGCCTGATCCGGGCGAACAGCGTTGGCATCAACAGCTACACCAAAGTTGAATACCTTGGTCATGTGGTTGCGCATGGCTGATTCGAAGAGTGCTCTTGCATCACCTGCAATGCCCAAAGTCAGAATAGCCTCGATTCTGTAAAAATCAATGTTGATGTGCGTCAGGATTGGGAAAATGCCACCACCCGGAGCCGTGAAAGAACCAGGAAGGCCTGGAGCTG
>JABWAJ010000486.1 GCA_013361075.1 Saprospiraceae bacterium
AATACCGCACGATGGTGGACGAACTTTTTGGCCCGGTGCTGACCATTTATGTCTACGAAGACAACGACTTTGAAGCCGCATTGGAACTGGTGGATCAAACTTCACCCTATGCGCTCACGGGAGCTGTATTCGCACAGGATCGCCAGGCATTGGCCGTTGCCACAGAAAAGTTGCGCCACAGTGCCGGTAATTTTTACCTCAACGACAAACCCACCGGGGCCGTCGTGGGTCAGCAGCCATTCGGGGGCGCACGCGCTTCCGGCACCAATGACAAAGCCGGCTCGGTGCTCAACCTCTACCGCTGGTTGTCGCCGCGCACCATCAAAGAAAACTTTGTGCCACCTACGGATTATCGCTATCCGTTCCTGGCCGAAAAATAGCTGCGCGATCAGGCGCGGCATATCTCGCTAATAACAAATTGAGGGGGACGTTCCTGTTCGCAGGGCGTCCTTTCTTTTTTGGTGAGAAGGTCAACACTTTACCCGAATTTATCGGCAATATACGCTTTCACTTCCTGCTCAATGCTGTCAATTTGATTGACGCGCCTTATCTTATTTCCCGATAACTTGATGTCTAAATATTTGTTCCCAAACTGCTGGTTGATCTGCATGGAAAGGATTTCGTTCAATTGTATTTCACTTTTGGTTGTTCTGAAAAGTGCCAGTAGCAGAATGACCAAATGCCCTATGCCGATGATCAAACCGCTCCAAAGTAAAAACTGGTCGCCGGTTTGTTGGTATCTCAGCACAGACAGGATGCCGAAAAACGTCCATACTCCGGATGAAATCAATCGGGTTCGGTACTGCTTTTTCGCATCGTCGACGATGACAACTTTGTCTTTCCCGAGTAAAATTTCGCCGTTTTTTAGCTTGAATGTTTGTTCCATGAGCGCAATTTAAGCTTATTTTGAGTTTATTTTCCCATGGTGCTCCGCCATTTCAACCGCACTTTTCAGCAGGCCAATCAAACCGATCCCAAAAATAATGGTCCCAAAAGAAAGCTCCTGAACATTGGAATTTCGGGAAACAAAAAGGCCGTACATCCCAAATCCAACAATGAACAGAATGAGCAGGGAGAGGTAAATGAGGAAAATCCTGGCGTATTTTGGATTTTCCCAGATTCGTTTGGAGAGTTTATTCTGTGTTTTTGTGGTGTCTTGCAACGTGGCAAAACTAATTGCCAATCCAATGAATGTCAGGGCTTTGTTATAATCCACAAACAGGGATGCTTTGCTAAAAAGCAGTGGTTTGTAACAATAGTAGAGGCCGATTAGCAGCAGAGGATACTGTAGGTAACTGACGTAGTGGAATAACCTGGTTGCGTTGTTCATGAAAATGATTGGTTTGCTGTTCTCCTGTTTTGGCAGATGCAAAGTTACAGGAAACAAGCCTAACCTTGCCTCTTTTCCTTACTTTAAACCCTCCAGCTAAAAGTCGTCATTTTCAGCCTGTGTTTTTTTGAACCTACTTCCGAAACGCACTCACCCACTTCGACCCCTTCACCACAAACCGCCAGGGCCACAAAGCGCATTCGCCAGCCGACTCCACGCCTACCCTGGGGCCAGACAGGATTTCGCTTTCTGCAATGCGGTCGCCGCGATCCTCTATCCGGATGGGAGAAGCAGAGTCCATCAGGCTGACCCCATTTAACGCAGTTCGGATGCCAAGCGCCTGGCTCATCGCACCCGGCCCGGCGGTAAGGCGCGGTTTGATCACAGTCATATCCCGGCGAAATTGCATCACTTCCAGATTGTGGGTTGGCTCAATCGCACGGATGAGCACTGCATGGGCCATGCCCTGTGGTCCGGTCACGACATTAAACAGGTGGTGGATGCCGTAGCACAGGTACACATAAGCGACCCCGCCCGCCTCGTACATCACCCGGGTACGGTCGGTGAGCCGGTTGTTCCAGGCATGACAGGCTTTGTCGTCGGGCCCCCGGTAGGCTTCGGTCTCCACAATCTTGCCGGCCGCGACATGCCCGTCAATCTCCGTCACCAAATACTTACCGAGCAGGTCTTTGGCGATCTGGACAACGTCTTCGCTTTGATAAAAATCAGGTGTCAGGAATGGGTGGTTCATGTTTTGATCTTAATTTCAGAGACGGTTTTTCAGTGGGCGGTTGGCAGGGGTGTTTGTACTTGTGACAAGAACAATCAATTGGTATTCAAGTTTTTGGAACCCGAACCAATCCTGCCAACTGCCCCCTGCCAACTGCCAACTAAACCAACCGATCCATTCAAATCATCGGAGCCCCGGAACAATCCTGCCCTACCTGCTGCTATAATTCGGTGCTTCCTTCGTAATGATCACATTGTGCGGATGGCTTTCGCGGATGCCGGATGCTGTGATTTTCACAAAATTGGCCACCTCATACAACGCTTCCACGGTAGGTGCGCCGCAGTACCCCATGCCTGCCCGCAAGCCGCCGATGTATTGCACCATGACTTCTTCCACCGTGCCTTTGTAAGGAACGCGGCCTTCGATGCCTTCCGGCACGAGTTTGCGGATATCGTCTTCCACATCCTGGAAATACCGATCCTTAGACCCCTCCTTCATTGCGCCCAAAGAGCCCATGCCCCGGTAAATTTTGAATTTTCGGCCTTCAAAAATGATGGTTTCGCCGGGCGCTTCTTCCACACCGGCAAAGAGACTGCCCCCCATGATGGTACTGGCACCGGCTGCCAGGGCTTTTACGATATCGCCGGTGTAGCGGATTCCGCCGTCGCCGATGATGGGAACCCCGGATCCTTTAAGGGCCGTGGCCGCATTGTAGATCGCCGACAACTGCGGCACACCAACGCCTGCAACCACCCGGGTCGTGCAAATGCTGCCGGGTCCGACGCCTACTTTTACGGCATCGGCGCCCGCATCTGCCAGGGCTTTGGCCCCTTCGCCGGTAGCCACATTGCCGCCAATGATTTGCAGTTCCGGATAAGCCTTTTTGATGCGTTTCACTGCATCGAGTACGCCTTTAGAGTGGCCATGAGCAGTGTCTACGGCCACCACATCAACGCTCACTTTGACAAGCGCTTCGATGCGTTCCATCACATCTTTTGTTACCCCAACGGCCGCACCAACCACGAGCCGGCCCAGCAAATCTTTGCAGGAACGCGGGTAATCGTGCAACTTCATGATGTCTTTGTAGGTAATCAACCCAACCAGCATGTAATGGTCGTCAACAACGGGGAGCTTTTCAATTTTGCGGCTTTGCAAAATATCGCGCGCCTGTTCAAGTGTGGTGCCTAAAGGCGCAGTGACCAAATTTTCCGTTGTCATCAACTCCCGGATAGGACGATTCACATTTCGTTCAAACCGGAGGTCGCGGTTGGTCAGGATGCCAATGAGCCGCTTTTGCTGGTTCACAATAGGGATGCCGCCAATTTTGAATTGCTGCATCAACGCCAGCGCATCGCTAACCAGGGCATCTTCCATCAACGTCACCGGATCCACAATCATGCCGCTTTCAGAGCGTTTGACCAGGCGCACCTGCTCGGCCTGCTCCTCAATGGTCATGTTTTTGTGGATGATCCCGATGCCGCCCTGGCGGGCAATGGCAATGGCCAATTTACTCTCCGTGACGGTGTCCATTGCTGCCGAAACAATGGGTACATTTAGCCGCAGATTGCGGGTAAATTGAGAAGAAATGTCTACTTCACGTGGAAGGACTTCAGAGTAGCCGGGGGTCAAAAGCACGTCATCGAAGGTGAGCGCCTCGCCCAGGAACTTATTGCGGTGTGTATTTTGAGTTTCCATGCGCAAAGGTAGAGAATTTGTTTTGATTTTAAAAAAGGGGATGTTTTTTTACTGCATGGTGTGCTTTTTTACCATATAGTTCACATCTGGTTTTCACATCGGCTGTATAGCGGTTATCTTTACCCGTCGAAACTAATATACGACCCACATGCTCACAGCAATTTCACCGGTTGATGGCCGTTACAGCCGCCAGACTGCTTCATTATCTGCCTATTTTTCAGAATACGCCCTGATCCGCTACCGCGTTTTGGTGGAGGTTCGCTATTTCAATGCCTTGTGCCAGCTGCCACTGCCCCAGTTGAAGGACGTACCCGAAGAAAAACGCAAGGCACTGCTGCGCTTAGCGGAAGCCTTCGACGTGGCGGAAGCTGAAGCCGTCAAACTGATCGAGCGCGAAACCAACCACGATGTAAAAGCCGTAGAATACTACCTGAAATCGAAAATGGACGGGCTTGGATTGGAGCGGTACAAAGAGTTTGTCCATTTCGGGCTAACTTCCCAGGACATCAACAATACCGCTACCCCGTTGCTGCTGAAACACGCCATGGAACAGGTGTATTACCCTGCGCTGACGCAGTTGCTGCACAGCCTGGAAGCGCTGGCTGAATCCTGGCGCGGCGTCCCCATGCTGGCGCATACCCACGGCCAACCGGCTTCTCCAACCACCGTGGGCAAAGAGTTCCGGGTGTTCACCGAACGGTTGCATGCCCAAACGGCCCTGCTCTACGCTGTGGCCTACAAAGCCAAATTCGGTGGCGCCAC
>JABWAJ010000022.1 GCA_013361075.1 Saprospiraceae bacterium
TTATTCACCTGATTTTGATAAATATTTCGAATGGCATTGCAAAATAAATTACATCCAAATTGAAGAACTGCTTGGGGTTTGTGAAAAGCATAAAGTTCATCTTTCACTAAATTCTTTGAAAAATGAAACAAATGTCAGGTTTATCACACTAAGAGAATTTGGTGCAAAATGGACATTTGGACAAAGAATAGCAGTGGTTTTAAGTGATTTGCAAAAAGGAGGCTGGACTGTTTTAAAACAACAGTCTGAATACTGTATTTATGATAATAATAATTTTCTTGACAACGGCTGGT
Source organism: Saprospiraceae bacterium (assembly GCA_013361075.1). Classification (GTDB taxonomy): domain Bacteria; phylum Bacteroidota; class Bacteroidia; order Chitinophagales; family Saprospiraceae; genus JABWAJ01. The sequence goes on from JABWAJ010000022.1 coordinate 294, forward strand.
TGCCACTATAATTTATAGAATGGAAATAAAAGACTATGTATATCGTGAAATGCTTGCTTATGAAGCCTTCATTCGCAGAGCATCACAAATAAATCTGCCTTTTATGCTTAAAGGCAGTTATGTAACCCGGCAATATTTTCAAAACCCTAATGACAGAATTCCAGGAGACCTTGACTGGGTTTATATGGATACTTTAGAAGATGAATCAACTGCAAGACAAAAGTTTGATGAATGGGCAACCCTCGTAACAGAATTAGCATTAGATGACAATGTAACCTACATAAGCTTCAAACAAAATGCATTTTGGAGAAGAATTGACTATGCAATGGCTGATGATTTTCCAACAATAAATACAGATTTGGCATGCTGGGTTGGTACTGAAAAACTGAATTTTGGCCTGGATATTTCATTTAATCTGGATATTGAGCAACCACCTGTTCCATTAATGTATCATCCATTGGAAGGGGCTCCTTTTTTAGTTCCAAATACTGTTCCGATTAGTTTGCAAGTCTCCTGGAAAATACACCAAACACTGGTTAGGCCAAGGTTTAAGGACTTATTTGATTTAATTCATTTAGTCCAATATCCAACTTTTGACAAGGATAATTTGGACAGGGCACTACAAGCTTTGATAAATGAGTGTAGTGCGGATAATGTAGACTTGAGCAAATTAAAGTGTTTTTTAAATTATGAGATTTCAGAGTTGTTTCCTGATAATTCAATTGATGAAACCTGGGAGTTTTGGCGACATGACGTTGATAGGAAAAATTATGGAAGAATTTTATACCATGACAGTGCAAAACATTTAACTGATGTAGATAAATTACCAATAGAGCTGTCCGAATTTTTAGAGGTGTTTAAAATGAATTTAGAAAATGCAGGATTTGGCATGCATTTATTTGACAACCTACCTAAACCAACAAGAAATAAAAGGAAAACTTTTGAGCAAAAAAAGCCAGTAACCATATTAGCACCATCAAACAATAGCGCTCCAGATGAAAATGGACATGGTGATGACTGGACAATTGCCGGATTTTTTAAAAAACTATTTAAGAGCTTATTCGGGATCTTATGAGGGAGCGAGGGCGAGAAAATTTTGTTCTAGACCAGGCGGAAACGAAGCGGCAATTAGTACCTTTTGAAGCAACCATTCCCTATCCAAACTACTTGTCTGGCATATATGGCCGGTATGAAGTAAACCTTCAACCCATGCCCGGTCCAATTCCTCTGAATGCGCTTTTCGTCCTGGATGTGAAGGTGAAAAAAAACGGAGGCAGCCTGCCAATTGGTACCACTATCCTGGCAGATGCTGCCATGCCCGACCACAACCACGGCATGAATACCATGCCCGTTGTACAACAGGGAATTTCGACAGCAATTTGCATAAAATATATTTAAAAAAACACCTAACATTGCTAAACCAATGTATATTTTTCTTTAATATTAATTATCAACTTACTGAAACTATGAAGCAGGCGTCATTCATCCTTTCTAAATACCTCATCTTTGCTTTCATTGGCTTCCTGCTGTTTGCAATCATAGGTTTCTGGAATTCTTATTTTACAAAAATACTGGACCAGGAAAACTACCGGATGCATACCCACGGCGTGGCCATTATTTTATGGCTGGTTCTGCTGATTGTTCAGCCCTATTTAATCCGGACAAAAAGAACAGGGCTGCATAAAAAACTAGGGATATTTTCGTACCTGCTCGTACCCGTTTTGTTATTCACCACATTGGATTTGCTAAAATATAAATTGCCAGAAACAGGATCGCCCGGAAACACAGGCTATTTTTTTATTGCACTGGTAGTCAATGCACTGGTCGCTTTTTTGATTTTTTACGGATTGGCAATTTATCATAAACGCAACATCAACCTGCACGCCCGGTACATGATCTGTACGGCATTTCCTATGTTTACACCCATTACCGACCGCATTATTGGCAATTATTTCCCGTCTTTGTTGGCATACGTGCCCAATATTGATGCCATGCCCGTAACCCCGGTCATTGGCTTTCTGATGGCCGATCTGTTGCTGATTGCCTTGTGTGTATGGGACTGGCGTGCCAATAGGCGGTGGAATGTTTTTCCGTTTGCGCTGTTGATTCTGACCTGCTATCATTTTTCGGTACTCAACTTTTATAAATATGGGTTCTGGCAGGCATTTTGCGAATGGTTTATCCAAATTTAAGGCTGGTTCCGGGTACAATTCAGGGATGGCAGGTGGCAGGAGTTGCGGATTTTGTCCCTTTATGAGTAAAGTTGTGTTCAACCTCAAGGTTTAAAAGAGAATTCAAACAGTTGGTAAAGCTGTTTTTAATTTTGGGACACATGCTGAGTTTAACGACATGAAAAAAATAACCATTTTTACGCTTTTGGCTGCCGGATCCGCAGTTTTTTTAATGTTTTCCGGCGTAGACTGGTGGTGGGCCAGAGTAAGTTGGCAGTATTTGTTTCTACAATACGCAGGCATTCCAAGCGTCTTCATTGGGATAATTTTACCGGTTGCGTTGCCGCTTTATTTTTATCTGAACCGGAAAAATCAACCCCGGTATGGTTTATTGGCAGCAGTTTCGTTCAGGGCCTTTCTTTGGGCGTGGGGATTGTCAACTTTGCTAAAGTCATTTACCAACCGGGTACCGAGAGAGCCTTTTGAAGATTTAGGAACTACCGATTTTAGCCAACAATTTCGTTTCGGGTTTTTACAGGGGAATAATTTGTGGGAAAGCTTGATCGAAGGGTTTCCGTCAGGGCATACCATGACTGCCTTTGCCATGTCTTATGGGATTCTTCCCTTTTTAACTTCGAGAAAAAGCAAAATATGGGCTATTGTATATGCGGTATACATTGGTCTTGGCGTTTCTGTGACCGTACATTGGTTGTCAGATGCGGTAACCGGTGGCCTAACCGGGTATATGATTGGGTATTTTGTTGCTTCAAAAAAGTACCCAGAGAATTTTCAGGAAACCCAAAGCCAGGTTTAAAGCTGGCCCATGCCCAATAGCATAGTAATCAGTTATTAAGAATCACATGAAGTTTCAAGCAGACAACGTCGAATACTGGAGCCAAAATCAGGTTGAAACCGTCTTTTTCGGAAATGAAGGAAAAGGTCTGGCGCTCCTCATGTCTAATATTCCGGGAACCACTGATCACTACCTGGAATGGAACGACCAGTCGAACGCCTGTACCAATGGTGTTGAAAAAATTGAGCTTTCCGGAGTGGAGCTGTACGTTCAACTGCTGCCCGAAGCTGCAAAAATGCTGGGAGAGGCTGAATTTTTGGTTGAACTCGACTGTGACAAGGAGGTGTTTAAAGAAGTGGCCCAGTGTTTGAAGCTGATTTTTCAAAAAAAACTCCTCATCAAAAAAACGGCTCCAAATAAAAAGGAGACCCCTAAAAAAGATTACAGCAAAATCAGGTACCTCAATTTGGAGGGTAAAAAACTCAAAGAACTACCTGATTATGTTGTAGAAATGACTGCTGTGGAGACAGCCAAGCTGGCAGGAAACCCCAAACTGGACCTTCAGGCTGCTTTCGAAATACTGGCTACATTCCCCAACCTGAAAGAACTGACCATCTCATTGGAAGGCGGACCAATTCCGGAGAATTTCGGCAAACTGACCCAGTTGGAAACGCTCTCCGTCACCGGAATGACAAAACCATCCTCCTTTCCGGAAAGCGTCGGGCAGTTGAAAAAGCTCAAATCCCTGCTCGTTATGGGGGATTCCGATGTTATTTTGCCCGAGTCTTTTGCAGAGTTGACGGCACTGGAAGACCTGAATATGCGCGTGGCAAGCTGGCAACTTCCGACCCGGTTTCCAAAACTATCCAGATTAAAGTGGCTTGATTTTTCCAACTGCCGCACTACTCTTGTACCTCCGGAAACGGCGCAGATGCCAAACGTAAGCAGGGTGATCTTCCAAAACCCCATCGGGCAGAATTTTTCGCAAATATTACCCATTGTCGCTCAAATATCTACTTTGAAGATACTTGAATTGAATGTTAACCCGGTTCCCAAAGAGGTGGGGCTTTTTAAAAACATTGAAGAACTCATTATTTGGGGAGGAGTTGACCTGGGAAATCCCCAGCAGTTGCCTGATGAACTTTTTGAACTGACCCAACTCCAGGTCCTGTTAATGAACTTCAACTATTTTGAAAAAATCCCGGATGCCATTGGCAAATTGAAAAACCTGAAGACGCTGGCTTTACACGAGTGTGTTTTTGAAAGTTTGCCCGGCACGATTGGTGAATTGACGAATCTTGAATTTTTAAACCTCCGAGAAAACCCTTCCCTGAAATCACTGCCCGAAAGTTTGGGACAGTTGACACAATTGAAGACCCTGTATCTCGATGGATTGCCACAGTTGACAGAGTTGCCACTCAGTTTAAACAAGCTGACCAACCTGATTTCGGTCAGCCTCTCAAATCGGGAAGGGGTAAAGAACGTCCCCGAAAATTGGGATAAACTGCTTATATCGGACTAAAATCTTCTTTCAGCAAAGCGAGGATTTGCCTTTTTGAAGTTTTGTATACTGTTTTGTGATTAAAAACCAATGACTTGCACATAAAACAGATGGAGATTGGAATGTTCACATCCCCGTTGGTAAACACAATTTGATAGTCATAACCGCAGCGCAAAAGAGCACCTCCCTGTTTGAATTGCCATTTTTGCACGATGGAACCCCACTTGCTGCCATCATCTAAGCGGTAGTTTGGGCGCTGCAGGCCTTCCCGGACGTGGGTAGCAACCATCCTGAAATTGGGCTGCGGGGTGTTGCCCATGCCCTCAAAGATTTTGATGCGCTTATCCGCCTTGCCAAAAAGCGATTGTAAAAAATTGCTCATGCTGCGATTTTGAGCAAATTTAGTACAAAAGAAAGTTTAGGGGAATAATTGATAACTATCCGGGAAAAATAGGTTACGGAAACTGATAGAGATTGACCTAACTTTGCTCCATTACTTACTCAGATAGTTTAAACCATGGCTACTAAAATCAGCATCAAAAGCCTGCCGATGGGCTACCAATCTGTCATTTCAAACGGGCGTCATTCAATCGTCGGTGACGAACCGCTTACCAGCAAAGGCACCGATCAGGGGTTTTCACCGGAGGATTTGATTGTTGCAGCACTCGCTTCCTGCAAAGTTGCAACAGTACGCTTTATTGCCCGGAAAAAAGGCTGGGATCTACGCGGTGTAGATGCTCAGTTAGAATTATCGGTGAAACGCAATGCCGACCGCTCTTTGGCTTCCACCGTTCAGGTAGCGATTCAACTTGATGGCAACCTTACAGACGAACAACGTGCTGAGTTGCTCCATGAAGCCAATAATTGCTATGTCCACCGCATGATTAAAGGCGAATGGAACATTGGGGATGCTGTTGAAACATTAAACCCTGAAACAACAGCGCGGGACTCCGCCTTATAAAATATAAGACGGAGTTCCACGGAGTTTTGCACACTACTTTGCAGCGCTTAAGGCAACAAAGGTTCAATCATTAATTCACCATCCGGATTTTCTGGCTGTACACATGCCGTCCGGCTTGGATGCTGTACACGTAAATGCCTGCGGAAAGGCGCGCCTGCGGGTTGCGGAAACTGACCCGATGCTCGCCTTGCATTTGATAGCCATCGGACAGGGTAGTGACCGGTTTGCCCAGGATGTCAAATATCCTGACCGTCACAGGCATGGCTTCAGGCAAGGTATATTGTATGATCACCTCGCCCTGCGCATACAATGCTTTGTGCTGTACTGCCGGTGCAGATACATAATTGACTGCAGTGGCGTTACAGGTCAGGCCAAGCTCTGGCAGGCGGTCGTAGCTGTCGCCCAGGATGTCATCAATCAGGGTTGGATCAAGGCAAAGCCATTGCTCCAGCACGGTGGCGTAAATGCGCCGAAAATCCACATCGAATTGCAGGTTGCCGTCATTGTCCAGGTTGTCAAGGTCGGGTAAAGACCCCGCAAAACCATTACCATTCAAGCCTTCTCCAAACATTAGCATCGGGGCTGCAGCACCGTGGTCCGTACCACCGGAAGCATTTTGTTCCGGGCGGCGGCCAAATTCTGAAATCGTCATGCACAGCACGTCTTTGGCAAAATCGCCAACAGCCAGGTCTTCATAAAAGGCTTTCACATTTGCCGCAAGGCTGTTCAACAGGTTCGGATGGTTGTTGTTTTGTGCAGCGTGTGTGTCGAAGCCGTCGAGCGTCACCATGTAGAATTTTGTTCCCAGCGAGCCTTTGATGAGCCGGGCCACAATGGCCAGTTGGCGACCCAGATCGGATGTATAATCTACCGCATTTGTGCTGGCGTTGTATGCCACAGAAATCGCTTCTGCATAACGGAAGGTATTGTTGGCAACTGCGCGGATATAGCCCAACTGCTCGCCGTAGTAGCAATCGGGTACGTCATTCACATCGTAGAGGCTGCCGGTTTGTGCAATTTCGTACAACAAATTCGGGTCGCTTACCGCCAGGCCCATACTGTCTGCGTTTTCATTGTCGAGCAGCAGGTTGCCACTGCCTTCAATTTGAATCGCTGGTGGTACGGTGGGCGGGTTGTTGATGAAATCCGGGTATTGCGCGTCAATCAGGCGGCCGAGCCATCCCGATTGCCATACTTCGTTGGAATCGCTGGCAGAAGCCCAAATGTCGGACGAGCGGAAATGTGACAGGTTTTGATCCGGGTAGCCTACATTGTTCACCACTTTCATATGGCCGTCGAGCCACATGTTGTGTAAGGGTTGCATGGTATTTGGCATGGCCAGTTCAGTGCTCAGTCCGATGAGCTGATTTTGCGGAATGGCGATGGTTGGGCGATTCGCCTGATAAGTCCCGTAATCGAAAACGGGAACGATCATGTTCAGCCCGTCGTTGCCGCCTTTAAGCCGGATGAGCACTAAGATGCGGTCGCTTGGGCTATTGGTCAGCGCCCACGCGAGGGGAGAAGAAGCCATTGCCCTCACAGGCAGGTTGTTGAGGAAAATAGCGGCACCGCCCGCTACACCGATATTGCGCAGGAAACTGCGGCGGCTCCAGTTGCGGTGGTCTTTTTCGTGCTCGGCACCGTGTTCAAGGGCACTGCCTTTGCGCAACTTTGATTCCTGAGCAGGTTTATGTTGATCACTCATTGGATGTCTTTTTAAGATGGTCAATTACATCAGCTGAAATTCGGGCAAACGCGAGAGATTGCGGAGCAATAAAGCAGTTTGAGCCGGCGCCGTTGGCCAGTCTAAATTCCACAACCCATTGTCGTAGTAGTTTTGCGGAACTTCCCACTTAAACGCAGCAACGGCACGGACGTAAGCTTCATCGGAATACAGGCCGTTTGGTGTATAAAAGTCAGCAATGGAGCGTGCCACTACTTCCGGGTCGGTAGAATTGCCACTCAGCGTTTTGGCTAAGTTGACCAATACCTGAGGGAAGTTTTCATACATCCCGTAGATGTAGGCATCACAAGCCAACCAACGGCCGGTGAGCGTGCTGCTGTCGATCCATTCCCGGTTGCCGGGCCACCCGGCCACATCCGTTGGATTGAACAACTCCTGCCCGAGGTTGTAAATGAGGTAAGTGCTCACTTCTATGATTTCGTCGTTGAAGGTGTTGCCGCTTTCACGGATCAGATTGAGCATCAGTTCGGTCGGACTTTTGACTTCTGCGCCAATGACGAATTCGTCAAAAAAGTGCTCGCTTCGGAACAATTGCCGAAGCACCGGAGCGAGTTCCCAGTTGTTGTTTTTGAAAGTCGTTGCCAGTTCGGCCACGATCTCTTCTTTAACTTCCGGATGTACAAACGTGCGATACAGCTTGGCGCAAATGTGATGGGCAATTTGATCGTCCCGTTCTGTAAACAGGATATTGTGTACCTCATCATAGCCCCAGTTCCCGGTTTGCCCGAAAATGGTTTTGTTGCCGTTGTCGTGTAAAAAAGGCACGTAAGGAATTGGTGCACAGGCAACTGTGAAGCCATTCCAGCCAGTCAGTGCACGGGCAGTATTGACAATATCCTCCTGCGTGTATCCATTATCCTGGCCAAGGGTAAACAATTCGTAAAGTTCCCGGGCATAGTTTTCATTTGGACTGAACAGCGTATTTTGAACGCCATTTAAAAAAATCAGCATGGCGGGCGTTTTGCCCATTTCGTAAACCATACTTTTGAAATTACCCAGAGCATGGGTTTGCAATAAGCGGTGGTACTGGTACAGGTAAGATGGGCACACATAAGTTTCGTACCGGGCGACGAGGTGGTTGGACCAAAAAAGCGTCAGTTTTTCGCGCAGTCCGTTGTTCACCATGTCCCTTACCCAGTTGGTCACGTAGGCGATCAGTTGTTCCTGAGTCTGTTGTCCAAAATCGGTGTAATCGTTGATGTCCCAATCCGCCCAAACGGGAGGTGGTGTAGGTGGCAGCGCGATGGCCGCATCAATCAGACTGTCGATTAATGCCACCGGGTTTTGTGCCAATGCAGCATCCACTTCCTGTGGTGTCGCACCAAATCCCAGCCGGCGATACAGGTGTAGCGCGCGTTGCCGGTTCCAGGGCATTGCTGCCGAGGGCACATAAGGTGCCAGGGTACCGGTTGCGCAGTTAACTGTTACCATAAATCGTGATGTTTTAGTACGGCAAGTTAACGACAACGTTTTGGCAATTCGGATATTTCCGACAGAGAAAGGAAAGTTTTATATAAAAATTAACATTGGCCAATTTGAAATTTGCTTATTTAAAACCCAATCCCCACTGTTGCCGTCACAGAGCGGCCATCACTGGACCAGACTCCGCCCCCCGGATAACCTGTCGGGCGCTTGGTGAAATACTGTTTGTTGGTGATGTTGTTGACCCCGAAACGCACCAAATATCTGCCCGAACGCCAGGAAACATACGCATCCCAGATGCCGTAAGCGGGTACAAGCCCCCTGGCCCCGTTTGCAGTTGGGGTAACCGTATTCAGTGCATCTGCGAAACTGTCGCTGACGTAGCTGTATTGCACCGTTGCCAGGAGAGCTTTCCAGGTAAAATTAAGGCCATTCCGGCTGATCCAGGTGGGTACAGATTCTAATTTATTGCCAGCAAGGTCCTGGTTTTCGCCACTCACAACAACAGTGCCTTTGATGTAACGGCCATCCATCCACGAAGACGCGGTAAACAATCCAATATTGGCAGTCGAATGAACTGGCAACAGACGCCCTTCTGCATACAGTTCAATTCCATCGGTGATGGTGTTCCCGACGTTTGTTTTCAGGAAAAAAGCCGTTCCGTCCGGATCTTCCATGGCCTGGGTGCCGATCCGGTCGTTGTAAAGGATTCGGAAATAACTCAGGTCGAAATTCAACCTGCTTCCCAGTTTTCCACTCAGGCCTGCCTCTATGTTCCAGCCGGTGGCATTGAGCAGGTTTTCGTCTGTCCGGTTCAGGGCATCCGGCGGAATGACATCGGCAAAAATGACCGGACGGTAAGCCTGGGAAGCTCCTGCATAGAAGCGAACGGTGTTGTTTACCTTGTATTGAACCGAACCTCCGAACAGCGGAAATTGGTGTTTGATGTCAAACGGAACTTCATTGGCAGGCAGATAAGAGATTTTGCCTTCCATTTGGGTCACCCCATTTTCAAAACGGAATCCTGCCGTTAGCGAAAACCGCTGGCTGATTTGGAACAGGTTTTCTGCAAACACCGCAACGTTACTGGTTTTGAAGTGTACATCACGCCCAAAAACAGCACCTTCTGTCAATGACAAATCGAAATCGCTGCCGGTTGTGCCCTTTCCAATCTGACGCCTGTGCAAATCGTTGTTGATGTAGCGAACGCCCCCGGAGAGGGTATTTTGAACCCGTCCGAGCGACCAGTTTTGTACAATTTTTAGTTCTGTATTAAAACTGTGGAAATTATCAATGTCCACCTGGCGATTTTTGTAGGTCCCGGTAGTTGGATCAATGACATCCTGTACATCTGCAAAACCAATGAATTGTAAACTGCTGCGGTCGCCCAGTAATGTCGAACTTGCCCATATGAGTTTCGTTTTTGGCGCAATTTGCCAGTTCATGGTCAGCGCCGGAATCACAATATCAGGGCTGAAATAATTGCGGGTACGCGTAGCCTGGCGTGGGTTATCATAAAACATGTTGTCTGTCAATGGCCCCGGCACGCGAAAAAGGTACGTGCTGCGCCCTACTTCGGCCCGGATATTGAATTTTGAAGAAGCATGGTATTCTACTACCAAAAACTGAGCATCAGATTCGCTGCGGGCGCCATCGCGATAGCCATCGGATACGCGCTTCTGGTAATAGCCAAAATAGCGCCACTTGCCACTCGCGCCGCCTGCCGAAAGGTAGCTGCTGAACAGGCCAAACGAACCCACCGAAGTCAGCAGTTCACCCGATAAGGTTTGGGTTGTATCGGGCATTTTGGTCACATAGTTGATCATACCGCCAAACGCTGCGCCGTATTGCAGCGACCCCGTTCCTCTCACCAGTTCAATGCGGCGGATGGCTTCCATTGGCGGGCTGTAATGGCTGGCCGGGTAGCCGTAAATATCAGAATTGGTCATGATGCCGTTCTGACGAACGTTAAACTCCCAGGAACGGTGCGGATCAAGGCCGCGTGTAGATACGTTGACCTGGTTGCCGGAGCCATCCATGTCGTACACAAATGCGCCTGGGATTTTGCCGAAAATCTGCCGCCCGTTCTTTTCCGCTAAATTGGCGTTGAGCATAGACACATCAACGACTTCGTTTTTTTTGCCTGATATGATGTAGCTGCTGTGCACATTTTCCAGGCGGCTCAGCTCGGGAATGCGCTGCGCATAACTTTGAACAGTCACGGTTTGCAGGGTTTTTGATTCCAGTTCGAGGACAATGTCCAGATTGGTTGTTTTCCCGGGTCGCACAACAATACTTTTTTCCTGAGTTGCAAATCCAACAAAAGAAAAAACAGCCTTGTAATTGCCCGGTGGGAGGTTTTCAAACTCGAAATCCCCTTTTTCAGAAGTAGAGCGGATGATTGCTCCCGGGGCTACCTGAACGGTTGCATTGGGCAGCGGCATTTTATCTGCATCATAAACCACGCCGCTGAATGCTCCCGGGGTGTTATTTTGCGCGTAAAAAAGAACAGGCAGTGATAACCATAGGACAGTGAGTGTTTTCTTCATAAGAAATTGATTTTCAATGTCAATTGCGGGAAAAACAAATCTTGTAATTAAGGCAAAGTTGAGCGGTTTAGTCCGGTAAATTTATCACCTTACGAAAAAAGGGATGAAAAGTTGCCCGAAAAATACCCGAAAAATACCTAATTACTCAGGCTTGCACAGAGGGGAATGCCGTAAAAGGTTTGAATAAAAGCTGAAAGGCGTGGTCTATTGAAAAAGGGCACATAACTCCGGTGTCAAAAAACAGAGGAGTTATGTGCCCTATACGAAAACCTGTGCCTGTCCTGTTTCAGGAACAAGGCAGGGAAAAATCATCTATTCAAGCGTCACTTTTCCGTACCTTACGCCATTCTCATACTGGACAACAAAAGCCTCAGGAAAGCCACGATCCTGCATGGCTTTCATAGCGCGAAGGGCTTCTTCCTTGGTGAAAAAGTCGCCCACCATGACGCGGGTCAGTTTGCTGGAAACAATTTTTTCTGTATCGAGCCGCCCCAAATCCTCCAGTGGTTTCAAATCCCGGCGGTCGGCGCTGTAACGTTTCAGAGCACCTGCCTGGACCTTGTAGTAGATGCCTTTGTGGCGCGGGGCCGTGCTGGAATATTCCAGATTGTCATCGGGTGAAGTACCGCGGGCTGTGTAGGTAGTTGCACCATCCTGTCCTTTCGGATCGTTGTTGGGCATGACAATCGGATCGTCTTTGATGACCGGGTCAGTAGAGGGCGGAGGCGTACCGCCGTTCAGGAAAACGGGTTGTCCGTAAGTAAAATTATTCGGGTCGTCGGTGGCAAATTCGTAGGAAGCCGTTTCGTAGCCTTCGCTTTGCACCTCTACTCTGAAGCGGCGGTTGGCCAGTAGTTCAAAGGTATAGTTACCTGTACTGAAATTTTTGTTTACCAACAGGTTGTCTGTACCATCGTCAAAAACCTGGTAGAGCATGACCGTGATGTTGCTCAACTGGTCGCCGGTAGCTTTGTCATAAACATTGCCTTTGAGGGCTAAGCGCTTGCTGCCGCTGGAGAGTTCAAAAATATCGGAGTTGCGGGTAGTGGTTTTTTCACCGCCGAAAATGCGGTTGGATACCACGAATGCCGTATTCTGGGACGGCGATTTTACATAGAAATAATCATCAGCGCTGGAATTGATCGGGAGGCCTGCATTTTCAGGAACACTCCAGTTTACTTCCGAACCCTGCGTGCGGAAAATATCAAATCCGCCGATGGAGGCATGTCCGTTGGATGCAAAATAGAGGTTGCCGCTTTCGGCATCAAACCAGGGCGTGATTTCATCGCCAAGCGTATTGACAACGGGGCCGGCATTCACCGGAAAGGTAAAATCATTGTCTTCCAGTCCCAGGTCGCGCACAACGTACCAAATGTCCATGCCGCCGCGTCCGCCTTCGCGGTTGGAGGCAAAATAGAGCAATTCCTGGCCATTCACATGAGCGGCGAAGGGATGGGTAGCGGTCATGCCTTTGAGGTTGACATAATCCGGAAGGCGTTCGGGTTGAGACCAGCCGGTGCCACCTTTTTTCGTTACGAAAATTTCACAGCGGGTGCTCAGGTCATTCCAGCCTTTTTCGGCGTTACAAACCGTGAAATAAATGCGTTCGCCGTCCGGTGTCATGCTGGCGTTGCAAAAATGACCGTTGGAAACAACCGGGAAATTAGCCGGTATGGATGCCTTCGACCAGCGGTTGGCCTGGCGGGTGGAGACGTAAATGCGAGCTTTGCCACCAATGGCCGAAGAGAAATACAACTCGTCGTCGGAAACGGGATAAGGAGCAAATTCCGCATCATCAGAATTGACTCCAGTGCCCGGGAATTGTACCTCAATGCTGCGGTCGGCCAGTACCGGGAGGCGAGTGCCCAGGTCACAGCCGCGGATTTCTGTCTGGATGATGTCTTCGAGGATGGCTTTGTTCTCCCCGGTATAGCCATCCATGAAGTTTTTAAACTCCGTTTTGGCTTTGTCGTATTGGCCATCCTGCTTAAGGCTCCGGGCGTACTTCAGGCCTACCAGCGGGAATTCATCATTTTTGCCGCGCACATGCTGGTAGCATTCGGCAGCTTTCCGGTAGTCTTTGATGGAATAGTAAGCCTCGCCGGCTTTGAAAATCAGTTCGGTTTTTTTCTTCTTTTTTTGCCATGCAGTTTCATAAGCCTGTGCGGCTTCTGCGTATTTCCCCTGCTCGTAAAGTTCGTCAGCCGATTTCTCCAATTTTTTGGCGCTTTGGGCATTAAGCCCCGGTGCAAAAGCGCAAATTGCCAATACCAGCAAAATGTTTCTGTTCATCATGCCATTTGATTTATGAATGTAGTTTAGGAATGTTGGTGAGTAATTGTTCTAAAACGGGTGCGTAATGCCGGTGCTCCAATTGGAGTACCTTGCGCGCAATGTCTTGCGGTGTATCTGCTTCCGACAGCGGGCAACTGGCCTGAAACAGGATGCTTCCCTTGTCGTATTGTTCGTTGACAAAATGGATGGTGATGCCGCTCTTTTCAACTCCGGCTGCTTTTACCGCTTCATGCACGTGGATTCCGTGCATGCCTTTGCCCCCAAAATCAGGAAGCAGTGCCGGGTGGATGTTGACCATGCGGCCTTTGTAGGTTTTAACCAAATACGGCGGTACCAGCCAGAGGAATCCCGCTAAGGCAATCAGGTCAATGTCGTGTTGTTGAAGCGCGGTCAAAATTTCTTCCGATTCGTAAAATAATTTCCTGCTCAAAATCAGTGTGGCGATGCCGTTTTCGGCGGCCATATCGAGCACCGGCGCATCGGCGCGGTTAGAAACAAGCAATTTAACGCTAAAATCCGGGTTTTCTGCGAAATGTTCCACAATTTTACGGGCATTGCTGCCGGTTCCGGAAGCAAAAATGGCAATATTCTTCACGTAAGTGTATTTGCATTGCAAAGTAACGGCAAAAGTGGGGATTTTTATTTCATTGTGGTGATGCATCTTCCTTTCCACCATTACCGCGCCGCAAGTGCTTCGGATCTACCGCAAACAACTGCCGCCGTTCAGCACTATAGCCGAAACTGGCGTCCGGCAGCAGGCGGTTGAGTGTACGCGAAATGAGTTTGAGTTGCCGGGCCGGAACGCTCAGGTCCAGCGAACGGCCGTCGTCTAACTGAAAATAGAACGTACCCCGGCTGAAAACATAAAGGCCAAACGGCATCAGGTCTTTAGCAACACTGTACACCCAAACAATGCGGTGCGGCTGCCGGTGCAGCAACCGAAGCAATGGATGCTGGGCCGCCCGCCATATTTTGACTGCCGATACGCCAAAACGCACCCCAATGACTGCCAGCAACACCCCCAAACCCGCCAGCAGGGGCTGATCCGGGTAGCAGCGCCACATCAAACCGCAGCCCGCCAGCAACAGCGCCAGGGCGACCGTTTTTTCTAACCAGATTTCCCGGGCAATGGCTTTTCTCAGGGCAATCATTGCCGGATGCGTGGTTAATAATCTTTCCTTTCCTAACACAAATTGCGGTTTATTTTAACAACAAATTGTTTTTATTGTTAGCAACTTTGCTTATCTTTGTAACAAATTTAGGTTTACTTTGTGGTGCATTTTACAAAAAAACTACCAAACACACGATATTCATCCATGTCCATCAATTCCTACACCGAAGAAAATATCCGCTCGCTCGACTGGCGTGAACACATCAGAATGCGCCCGGGCATGTACATTGGCAAACTCGGCGATGGCACCACGCCCGACGACGGCATCTACGTCCTCATCAAAGAAGTGATTGACAACTCCATAGACGAATACGTTATGGGGCATGGGAAAAACATCGACATCTCACTCCAGGAAGGTACGGTGACGGTACGCGATTACGGGCGGGGCATTCCGCTGGGCAAAGTGATCGAATGCGTCTCCAAAATCAATACCGGTGGCAAATACGACTCGAAAGCCTTTAAAAAATCGGTGGGCCTGAATGGGGTAGGTACCAAGGCTGTAAACGCACTTTCTGAATACTTCAAGGTACAGGCTGTGCGCGATGGCAAAACAAAAATCGCAGAATTTGAGCTGGGCGAACTCATCAAAGACCACAAAGAGCAAAAAACAACGGAAGAAAACGGAACCATGATCGTTTTCCGGCCCGACAATTCGATTTTTAAAAAGTACCGCTTCCGCGATGAATACATCGACAACCAGCTGTGGAATTACGCTTACCTCAACGCAGGGCTGAAAATCAACTACAACGGCCAGGTTTTCTTTTCCAAAAACGGCTTGTTTGACCTGCTATCGCGCAAAACGAGCCAGGAAGACCTGCGCTACCCCATCATCCACCTGAAAGGCGAGGACATCGAAGTCGCCATGAGCCACGGTGCGCACTACGGCGAACAGTACTACTCTTTCGTTAACGGCCAGCACACCACACAGGGCGGCACCCACCTGAATGCTTTCAAAGAAGCAGTAGTGGAAACCATTCAGAAGCACTTTTCCAATAAAAATTTTGATCGCCGGGATATCCTTTCTTCCATCATTGCTGCCGTTAGTGTGAAAGTGGAAGAGCCGGTGTTTGAGTCGCAAACTAAAACCAAACTGGGTTCTACGGATATGGGTCCGGAAGGGCCTTCGGTTCGCACTTTCATCGGCAAATTCATGAAGGAAGCACTCGACAACTTCCTGCACCGCAATCCCGATACCAAGCGTGAACTGGAAAAGCGCATCCTGCAATCGGAGCGCGAGCGCAAAGAAATTGCCGACATCAAAAAATTAGCCAACGAACGGGCCAAAAAAGCAAACCTGCACAATAAAAAGCTGCGCGATTGCCGCATTCACCTCAACGACGACGCCAAAAAAGTGGATGAAGAGCTTCGGAAAAGCAGCACCGTATTCATTACTGAAGGAGACTCGGCCAGTGGGTCCATCACCAAGGCCCGGGATGTGCAAACCCAGGCGGTGTTTAGCCTCCGCGGAAAACCGCTCAATTGCTACGGCCTGACCAAAAAAGTAGTGTATGAAAATGAAGAATTCAACCTGCTGCAACACGCATTGGACATTGAAGACGGGTTGGACGACCTGCGCTATAGCCGTGTGGTCATAGCAACGGATGCTGACGTCGACGGCATGCACATCCGCCTGCTGCTGCTGACGTTTTTTCTTCAGTTTTTCCCGGACCTCGTGCGCAATGGCCACCTGTTTATTCTCGAAACACCGCTGTTTCGCGTGCGCGACAAACAACAAACGCTTTACTGTTACAGTGAAGAAGAAAAACAGGCGGCTATTGAAAAACTGCGTGGCAAAGCAGAAATTACCCGATTCAAAGGGCTGGGTGAAATCTCTCCGAATGAGTTTAAAGATTTCATCAACGAAAACATCCGCCTTGAACCGGTCATTCTGAACGAAGAAAGCAATATTGATAACATCCTGGGCTATTACATGGGTAAAAACACACCTGCGCGCCAGGAGTTTATTATTGAAAACTTAAGGGTGGAAAAAGACGATTTGGTGGAAGCTTGAATTTAGGCCAGAGCCTGAAATTTAACCCGCCGGCCCATTAAAATGCCTGTGCTCACTTTAAATCAGGCCAACAATCACATTCCCTTTTTTATGCCCTTTGTCTACATAGGCATGGGCCTCGGCTATTTGTTCGATGGGGTATTTTCTATCAATGACTCCCTTTATTTTGCCTTCCTCTGCCATCTTTTTTAAAAACCGGACGATTTCGGCAGTTTCTGTAGCCATACCGGTAATCACTTTTTTGTTGCTCGTCAGCGAAGTCCAGACGCCCCGAAGCATGGCTCCGAGCAGGCCTGCACCCAAAATCAGGGTTCCTCCACTTTTTAATGCTGCCACGCACGATGCATAGGGGGTCTTGTTCACCGTTTCAAAAATCACCTCGTACTGCGGTCCATTTTTTGAAAAATCGGTTTTGGTATAATCAATGACGTGGTCGGCGCCAAGGCTTTTTACCATTTCCAGATTGGTGGTGCTGCAAACGCCCGTCACCTCAGCGCCGAAATATTTGGCAATCTGCACAGCCGCCGAACCTACTGCACCGGAAGCTCCATAAATCAGTACTTTTTGCCCGGGCCGGATATCGACTTTTCTGAGAAAATGAAGGGCTGTCATGCTGCCAAATAACAGCGCCGCAGCTTCATCATGGTTCATACTCTCCGGTTTAATGGCCAAATTCCCGGTTTCAGGCAGGCAAATGTATTCGGCATAGGCACTTAAAATCGGAAAAGAGGAACCAAAAACGAGGTCGCCTACCTTAAATTGCCGGACGTTTTTACCAATTGCTTCAACTTCACCAGACAACACGCCCCCCAAAACAGGCCTTCGTGGTTTAAAAAAACCGAAGAAAAACCGCACTGCAAACGGGTCTGCTTTTCGCAGCCGGCAATCCGCAATGGTGACCGCTGTTGCGTGAATTTTGATCAGAATTTCGTTGTCCTTAGGACTTGGTTTTGCGAGGGCAGCAAGTTGGAGTACTTCGGGAGAACCGTATGCCGTGCATACCACGGCTTTCATTGTCAATGCCATTTGTTGTTGTTTATGAATTTCAGGGCAAAGATGCGGGGGGTGACAACAACTTTCATTGACTTTGGGTAAGATCGCAACTCCATTGAAAAAAATCCTGCTGTGTCTTCAAAAATACAAACGACACACCTTCCAGCTTACCTCACTCCATGCATTTTCTTCCTGATGAACGGCGCAAAAACGACTGCCAGCACAGCAACGGCGAAGGAGACGGCCGTCAAAATCCAGAAAAAGTAACTGATGCCTTTTTCGTCCGCAATCTTATCTACATTTTCTCCAAATTTTGCAGCCCCTTTCATGCCAATGGCCACAGCAAGATACCAGATGCCGTACATGATCGCAATCATGCGGGCGGGTACCAGTTTGCTGACGTAAGACAACCCTACCGGAGAAATGCACAGCTCACCCATGGTGTGAAACAGGTAAACCAGGATCAGCCAGATCATGCTTACTGATGCAGTTTTTGCGCCCGGCTCAATAGAACCGGCACCAAATGCCACACAGGCCATGCCTAAGGCGAGGAAAACCATTCCGATGGCATATTTGAAATTTGCCGGCGGATTGTATTTGCTTTCCCACCATTTGGAAAACAGTGGTGCCAGGCTGATGATGAACAACGAGTTCAGGGTAGAAAACCAGGATGCCGGAACTTCCAGTGTCGTTTCTGCAAATTGGTTTTGCAACATCCAGATTGCAATGCCCCAGACAATGACAAAACTGATGCTCAGAATGATGTTGGCGACAGTGTATCGCTTAAACGTTTGTTGGAACAACTTAAAAAGTACCCACGTGATGATGCCCAGCGGAACTACGGTCATCAGTGCATTCACTACTTTAAAAATGGTACCGGCATTGCCCTCCAGTATCCGGTTGGTGTAGTCGCGGGCAAAAATGGTGAGGGTACCGGGCGATTGTTCAAAAATTGCCCAGAAAAAAATAACCAGAAAAGCAAAAAAGGTAACCGCAATCATCCGGTCGCGGGTCACCACACTATACTTCGAAAGCCGGTAAACCAGCAGGCCAATGAACAACACGAGGGCTGCGAGGATGGTCAGGTTGTTACCCGATACTTCCCATAACTGAAAGTTAAAAATGTCAATGCTCCCGCTTGAAATGATCTTGGCGGGCTCAAACAGAATCCACAGCAAACCCAGCACAATCATTACGGCAATCAGCGCCATTTGGACGCCGTTGAACGGATTCAGCGTGTCCTTGTTGTCATCCAGTAATTGTTGGTCAGCGGCCAGTGCTGCTGCATCTTTTTTCACAGGTTTCAGGCCGATATTGCCAAAAATATTTTGTGCCAGCCAAAACTGCAGCAACCCGAAAAACATGAAAATGCCAGCGAGGCCAAACCCCCAGCTCCATCCCACTTTTTCTCCGAGGTAGCCGCACAACAAGATGCCGAAGAAAGCCCCCGAATTGACCCCCATGTAAAATATGGTGTAAGCGCCATCCTTCTTCTCCGGGTGGTTTTTGTACATTTCGGAAATGATGGACACCATATTGGGTTTGAAGAACCCGTTGCCAAAAACTAAAGCCACCAAACCCATATAAATAGAAACCCCCGTCTCCAGGGCCATAAGGCCATGCCCCATCGTCATGAGCGAAGCCCCCACGACTACCGCCCAGCGGTACCCGATTTTTTTGTCGGCAAAATAACCGCCCAGCATGGTTGACAAATAAACCAACCCCACATAAGAACCGAACAACGCCATCGCCTGCTCTCGGGTCCACGCCCATCCGCCATTGAGCAGCGACGAGGTCAGGAACATAACGAGCAAGGCCCGCATGCCGTAGAAGGAGAAACGTTCCCACATTTCGGTAAAAAACAGGACGAACAAACCGGCCGGATGCCCGATAACCTTGTTTTCAAAAAACGTGGCGGTATCGCTCTGCGACGAGGGTGAATTTTCGTTGCTCATGTTTTAGTTTTTACTGCTGTTAATTGACAATCATGCACTTGCGGGCTGGGGGAGGGCTAAAAAAAGGTGACAACAGCCGGCGGCATGGAAGCAAATATAATCCACCGGGTTTTATTCCGGTCGTTTTGCCGGATTTTTTTGCGTTTGTTGGGGGCAGGTGCTGCCACAAACAGCCAATGATTCATGATATTTACACGTTTTTTTTCCATGTTTCCCACAGAGAATCAGGAATGCCGCAAAAAATGGATTCAAAACACGGAACTCTGCTGTGGAAATTTTCATCACCCAAAACATACTTTTTTTAAAGGGAGTGTTTTGTATTTAGATTCTTTCAATAAAAACTCAAATCAATGAGGAGTAGATTTTTCCATTTAGCCTTCGTGCTACTGATCAGTTCGGTCTTAGTCGCCCAGGAAAATCGCCTGACGCCGGAAAAGCTCTGGGAACTGGGCCGGGTATCCTTAGACGACGTTGCTCCGGACGGACAAAACGCCCTGTACGGGGTCACTTTTTACGATTTAGCTTCAGACAAGGGCAACCGTGACCTGTATTTCGTTCCGGTATCCGGTGGCCAGTCGCGCAAAATAACTGCATTCGACGGCAGTGAAGCCAATGCCGTTTACCGGCCTGACGGCAAAAAAATCGGTTTTTTGCGCGGCGGAAAACTATGGGAAATGAATCCTGATGGCACCGACCAGCGCCAGGTGTCGAACGAGGAAATGGGGGGCTTTCGTTATTCGCCTACCGGCAAACACATCCTGTTCATCCGGGATGTCAAACAGGATAAAACGGTAAAAGACCTGTATCCCGACCTGCCTCTGGCCAATGCACGTCTGATGGACAACCTGATGTACCGGCATTGGGACAGCTGGCACGATTTTCAGTACAGCAATGTCTTTTACATCGGCTATGAAGACGGCAAACTCACTGGTGAAGCGGTCAATATCATGAAAGAGCCTTATGATTCGCCGGTTCAGCCTTTTGGCGGCATGGAGCAGATTAACTGGAGCCGCGACGGCCGCTTCATTGCCTACACCTGCAAAAAAGAATCGGGCACAGCCGCAGCAAAAAGCACCAATTCCGATATTTACTGGTACGATGTGGCAAACGGCAAAACGACTAACCTGTCGGAGGGGATGCCGGGCTATGATCAGGAGCCGGCTATTTCGCCGGATGGCCGCTGGATTGCCTGGAACAGCATGGAACGCGCCGGGTTTGAAGCAGATCGCAACCGGATTTTTGTGTACGACTTTCAAACCAAAAAACGCGAAGAACTTACTGCAGGGTTAGACATGTCCGCCAACCACCCACAGTGGTCTAAAGACGGCAAAACGCTGTTTTTCTTAGGCGGCACCAAGGCAACTTACCAACTGTTCGCTTTAGACGTTGCGACTAAAAAAGTACGTGCCCTGACCAAAGGACAACACGATTACACGGCGTTCAGCGTAGCAGGCCCCAAAACCCTGGTAGGCAGCCGAATGTCTATGTCCCAACCCGCAGAACTCTATCGGATTGACATCGAAACAGGGCAGGAAACCCAGCTTACTTTCACCAACAAGGACCAGCTTGCGGGAATTAAAATGGGCAAAGTGGAGCCGCGGACCGTAAAAACCACCGACGGAAAAGACATGCTGGTATGGATGATTTATCCGCCAGATTTTGATCCGGCAAAAAAATACCCGGCGTTGCTCTATTGTCAGGGCGGGCCCCAATCGGCGGTAAGCCAGTATTTTTCCTATCGGTGGAATTTTCAATTGATGGCCGCCAACGATTACATTGTCATTGCTCCCAACCGGAGAGGTTTGCCCTCGTTTGGCCAGGAATGGAAC